>CAMDPA010000532.1 GCA_945903565.1 Devosia equisanguinis
TCTTGGGTCATGGCGGTTGTGGCGTAGCGTTGATACGCGGCACTCTTCGTCTCGACACCGAATTGTTACGTGAATCTCGCCACTTGCACCACAACTGCCAACGATTTTCCAAGGTCTGGTGCATAATCCGGGCTAGGGCGGTCACGGGAACCGTCGTCGTGTCCTCGATTCCTTTCTCAGAAAACCCGCTGTATCCGCTATCGCCGGTGCGGCGCGTTGAGGACAGCGTTGCCAGCCCATCCGTTCCGTTGGCGACGAGCGGCGGGCTGGCGGTCACGGCTGGCTGTGGCGCTGCCGGGACCGATATCTGCTTCGGCGCGGTCGCCGCAGGCGCTGATTTCTTCACCACGACCGGCTGTGGCTTGACCACCGACAAATGCCGCCGGCGCGGGCGTGCGGTCGGCCGGATGCTCGGCCACAAGAATTCACCGCGCACACCGGCTGCCTGGATCTCGATCACTCCAAGCGTGCCCGGAATGAGCGCTGGGCACTCGACGATATCGGGACCTATCAACAGCTCGATGCCGGCGTCCGTGCGGCGCACTGCGCGCGGCCGGTGCTCGCCCGCCGGCCAGGCAGCGCCTGTCGTTTCATCGTGATTACCCTTGGCGTCGACCGGCTTGATCCGGAACGTGGCGCCATCTGGCAGGCTTTCGATCCCATGCAGCAACACGACCGCATAGCCCCCGTCCGGGTGGCTGGCCGCCTCGAGCACTTCGACGCTCAACTTACGCACAACCCAACTCCTAAATCGTCGCGTCGAGCAGCATCAAGAGCTGCCCCAGTCTTCGGTTCTGATCCGCATTTAGATCGCGTTCGCGCAGGGACGCCGCATTGTCCGCGACGAGAATCATGAAAGCCTGCGACCAGTCGGCGAAAAAGCGCTCGTCGCTCTCCGCTTCCTGTTCTTCCATGCGTGACAGATCGATTGCCGCGCGTGGGGGGAAGATCGGTGTTTCGCGTTTGCCCTTGCGGCGGGGACGACTGTTGGAGCGGCTATCGGCGAGGCCGAGCCACATCACGTACTCCCCGATGGTGGTCGCCGCACACATCGCTGCGATCGCAACGCGCCGGCCAACATCGCTTTCACCCGACGTGGCCGTCTCGATGCGCTCCGCGATCGTGCCCTCGACATCGACGCGCGCCGCCCCCACGATCAACTCGTCGACGAGACTAGCCAACGCCGCCGGCGGCAGCATGAACTGGCGGCTGGCGTTGGCCGCACCCGCGCTCGCCCGCATCTGCTCGATCCAGTGCATCACCGCCGCGCGCGCAAGCAACACAGCTTCCGATGAAGCCTCCTCGCCATCCGCTGTCGTCATGTGCTGACGCAGGACCGCGAGATTGCTCAGCACATCGGTGAGCTCGGTCTGCGAGGCCTGCAGCGTATGGATCAGCGGCCCGAGCCGGTGGCCCTCCGCCGCCTGCCTGATACGGCGGACGACGAGCAGCGCGCCACCATGCCGCGGGGATTGCTGCACCGCCGGGTTATCGGACACATAGTAGCGCTGGAGCCGATCCTTCATCGCGGCCCTGAGCCCCGTGAGGTTCGTCAGGACTTGACGATGCTTGACGCGCATGTCGCAAACGTCCGCGATCGACTGTGCAAGATACGTCAGTCCGCCGTCGTTCAGCTCCATCGCCTCCGACCAGACGGCGCCGGGATCGGTAGTGTAGGACTTGCCGGCGGCGCTGCCCATGAACTCCGACCGCGCAAGCTCGATGCGCTCGGCGACCGACGGCTTGTAGCCGGTCTCGCGTCCCATATTGTCGTAGTCGCACAGATGCTTGAGCTTGCCCGAGGGATTGCGAACGAGATGCACGTTGTCGAACGGCCGCCCGGGCGTCCAGGCGAGCGGCCAGCCATGCTCACGGCCGAGTTCGTCGGCCAACACCGTACGGATGCGGCAGCCGACTTCGACACGCCGCTCTGTGCCCCGCCGCACCGCGTCGGTCAGCTCGCGGTCGAGCTTGGTGAACACCACGAACAATCCGTTGTCGTTGGGCTCGCGATCGGAGGGATCGGCGCCATGCGTGCGCTCGACCCAATCACCAACCAGGCGCGGCAGCTCCCCGAGCTTGCGGGTCTGCGGATCGACGCACAGCACGAGGCTGGTGATCTCGTTGTCCGCCGTGTATCGCTCGACGAGCAGAACCGCCTTTGCCTTCACGTACAGGTGGCTCGCGAGTGACGCGTCCTTGGCGAGCGCAGGCACGGCCTCGCGCGGCTCGATCGCGGGCATCTCGATGAGATCGGCCTTTTCAAGCAATTCGCTGGCGTAGCCCTTGACCGGCAAGCGCACCTCGGTGACGAGGGCTGCCAGCACCGGCCGCGACAGCGATACCCACTGTCCAAGCTCGGTACGCACCACAATCGTCTGCTCGGCTTCTTCCGTGAGCCCCGTCAGGACCTGTGCGGACAGTATGCTGTCGGTACGGCGGACGAATTTGCCCGTACGTTGATCCAGGCCGAGAATCGCGTCGAGCGCGCAACTTGCTTCGCGGCCAAAGCCCAACCGGCTCAGCGCGTCGGCCAGCAGCAGAAACATCTGGCTGAACGCCTCGAACTCACCCCAGATCAGAGCAAGCAGCAGCGCGCGATCCTGATTCGTGATCTCGGTGCACTTCTCCGCCAGGAACTCCCAATAACCGGCCGCTGCGAGCACGCGCATGACGGGCTCGTTGACGAACCGGCTGGCGAAGTAGTCGCGCACTTCCCAGACGTCGTCCTCGCGCAGCCCCGGCACCGGCGACGGGCTCAGCCTGCCCTGCACTTCCTCCAGCATGGCGCGCACGCGCATGACATCGGGCACCCTCTCGCGCCGCTCTGGCATCGACTTGATGAAGGCGCTGCCGATGATCTTCACGAAAACGGCCATCGGCATCAGCCGCACAGCAATCGGGAAGTTCTAGGGGGAGGGACGCACCTTGGCGGACAGGCGGATAACCGCGCTCGTTCCCAGTCGCCCGCCCTCCGGCACGATGTGGCGGGTAAAACCGATACTGTCCTGGATACCCTCGAAGCGCAGCGACAGTGCGCCATTGCCACGCTCGATCAAGGCGGAGACGAGCTGCGTCTTGCCCGACCGGCGCGGACCGATCACGCCGACGCACGACATCGAGTTGACGGCGGACGCGAGCCGCTGCGCGCTTTGCCCCGCGCGATAGAACTCGCGCAACAACGAGATGCGTTCCGAACCCACCAGGGGCGCGTTATCGTCGATCCACTCCAGCAGCTCCGACGATGCTTCGCCGAGCTGCTTGCAGGACATCGCCAGCCGGTTTTCGAAGAAACTCATACGCTAGAGCATTTTCCACCTGATCTGGGTCGCTACCCGTATCCGGCGTGGCGAAAGTAGTTCGCGCACTCGTCGGGTGCAAACGTCTTGATGAGGCGGCCGATCAGCTTCATCAGCGCCTTCACGGTGCGGGCCGCGCCCTTGCGCAG
>CAMDPA010000533.1 GCA_945903565.1 Devosia equisanguinis
GTAAACGTCCAGAAACTTCTCCATTCTCCGGTCCTCGTCACACTTGGCCCGGCTCATCCAATCCCCCCAATGCTGCGCATTGAGAGAATCACGGATTACCGGACATATCGTGTGCTACTGGAACCGGACAACTCGTGTGCTACCGACACAACAACGATCTGCGCCTCGACAACGCAAACTTTCAGGCACAAGCTCGTTTCTCGCGCGCGCAGTTGCTCGGCGTGTTCTCGCTCGATGGCGCGACATTCGCCGATCGCGCTGATCTCGATGCCATCGTCGCCTTCGGTAACGTGTCGATGAACGCAACGCGCTTCATGGGGCCGGTGACGTTGCAGGACTGCGAGATGCTCGGCGGACTGTGGCTCGACAAAACCGTGTTCCAATCTCGCGCCGATTTCCGAGGCGTCGAAGTTCACGGGCGCACCTGGCTCACCGGCGCGACGCTGGCGGATGCTGCGGCATCTAAATCCAATCGCGGCCAAATCAGGGATATCGTGAGCTACGGCTATCGCTGGCCGCAGGACGGCGGTCCATCGCAACAAAACCGCGCGGACGAGTTGCGCGAAGGGGGAAAGAAATGAGCGGATATGATCGGAATGGCAGCGCCGCGCCCACGCGCCGATGGCTGTTGCAGGCTGCAGCGTTCAGCGGCGGCGCGACGTGGGCCGGGCTTGGCTTTTCCCAGGCGCACGGAAAATTCCGCTTCATGACGCCGTTTGGTTATTCGCTGGCGTTCGCGCCGGTGCTCTATGCCAAGGCCGGCGGGTTCCTTGCGAAAGAAGGTCTCGACGGCGAAATCCTCGGCGGCAAGGGCGCGGCGCTCGCGGCCCAATTGGCGATCGCCGGCCAGGTCGAGGCGAGCCGCACGGGCGCGGGCAACTACATCGTCGCCCGCGTCAACAACGGCGCGCCGCTCGTTTCGATAGCGACCATCGCCCAGGTGTCGCCGTTCTTCGTGCTGTCGCCCAAGGACAAGTCGCTCGCCAAGGCCGACGGCTTCAAGGGCAAGACACTCGGCATGGCGACGCTCGGCGGCTCGATGGAGGAAACGCTCAATCTCACGCTGCGCCGTGCCGGCATCGATCCCACCGGCGTCAACAAGGTCAAGGTCGCCGACAATCCCGCGAGCTACGCGCTGGTTGAAGCGGGCCGCATCGACGGCTTTATGGGCAACATCAGCACGTCGATCAAAGTGCAGGCGACGTTCCCCGGCGCATCTTCGCTGCGCTTGGACGACGGTGTGCCCGGGCAGGCCTATGTCGCCAATCCCGAGTCGATCAAGAAGAACGAAGCAGCCTACGTCGCATTCCTGCGAGCGGTGCATCGGGCGGCATCCGCCATCCTTGACGCCAAGGACACCGGCCCGATCATCGCCGAGATCGGCAAGGCGTTTACCATCGGCGGTCTCGACGACATCGAACTCGCCAAGCGCGACCTCGCCGCGAACGCCGAAAGCTGGACCGCGAAGGGCCGCGCAAACTTGCTGCGCAACGTGCCGGAGAACTGGTCCGGCGGCATCAAGTTGATGGCCGACGCCGGCATCATCAAGTCGGCGCCCGATGCCGCGACGCTTTACACCAACGCGCTGCTCGAAAAGGCGTTGCGCTGATCGTGCTTGAAAACGCAACGCACACGTCCAGCATGAACGCTGTGCCCGAGCTGTTGCTCGACGGCGTCTCGAAAACCTTTGCCGGCCCCACGGGCGGCGTCGAGGCATTGCGCGATATCTCGTTCAGCGCGCGCCGCGGCGAGCTGATCTCGATCCTGGGGCCATCGGGCTGCGGAAAGACCACGATACTCCGCATGATCGCAGGTCTGGAGCAGCCCACGGCAGGCACGATTGCGATCCGCGGACAACCGATCAATACCGCGCGAACACTTTCCCGCGAGGGTGCGCCGAGTTTCGCGGTCGTGTTCCAGGAACCGCGTCTACTTCCTTGGTTCAACATCGAGGAAAACGTAGCCCTGCCGCTACGCCTCAAGGGCGCCGACGCCGCCACCCGGCGCGCGCGTGCGCACGAATTGCTGGTGTTGGTCGGGCTTTCCGGGTTCGAGCGTGCGCGCCCCGATCAATTGTCGGGCGGCATGAAGCAGCGCGCCGCCATCGCGCGCGCCTTGATCCTGGAGCCCAAGCTGCTGCTGCTCGACGAGCCGTTCGGCGCGCTCGACGCAATGACGCGCGACCAGATGAACCTCGAGCTGCAACGCATCCGCCAGACGATATCGAGCACCGTGCTTCTCATCACCCACTCGCTCAACGAGGCCGTGTTCCTCGGCGACCGCGTGCTCGCGATGTCACCGCGACCTGGGCGGATCGCGGCGAGCTACGACGTGCCGTTTCCCCAGCCGCGCGACCTGGATTTGCAAAGCACGCCGGAGTTTCAAGATCTGGTCAAAGAGCTGCGGCGGCTGATGACGGGATGGCACACATGAACGATCCCATCGGAAAATTGAAGCGCATCGCCACGCCGCTCGCAACCGTCGCGCTGCTGCTGATCGTATGGTCGGTTTATGTGCGCCGCGCCGCCGTATCGCCGTTCGTGCTGCCCGCGCCCGAAGCCATTGCAGGCGCGATCGTCGAGCTGATCAGCGAGCGCGATTTCCTCAAGCATGTGCAGATCACGTTGCTCGAAACGCTGGTCGGTTTCGCAATCGCGACACTGGCCGGCATCTTCTTCGGCACGCTGCTTGCGAAGTCGCCGTTCCTCGAACGCGCGCTGAAACCGCTGATCGTGACGATGCAGGTGGTGCCCAAGGTCGCGCTGATCCCGCTGTTCATCTTGTGGTTCGGCTTCGGTCCGGAGTCGAAGATTGTGATTTCGGCGGTTCTGGCTTTCTTCCCGATCTTCTCCAACACGCTGCTCGGCATGAAGTCGGTCGACCGCGGCTCCATCGAGCTGTTCCACGTGCTTTATGCACGGCCCTGGCAGCGCTTCCTGCTGCTCGAACTGCCAAGCTCCGGCCCGTATATCCTCACCGGCATGGAAGTCGGCATCGTGCTAACGATCATCGGCGCGATCGTCGGCGAGTTCATGGGCGGCAACGCAGGCCTTGGTTACCTCGCCGTCGCCCGCCTGCAGGAACTGAAAGTCGCGAGCCTGTTCGCGGTGATCACGGTCCTCGCCTTCATCGGCCTGTTTCTTTACGGCCTGATCGGTGTATTGCGCCGCCTGCTCATTCCGTGGCACCTGCAGGCGACGGGCTCGCGCCTTGGCACGAGTGAGGCAGGGTAGTAGTCGGTAGAGCATTTTCCGGTTAAGTGGACACCGGTTAACCGCAGAAAATGCGACAAACAAAGGACTAGAGCGCTTTCCACTTGATGTGAATCAAAACAGTTACAGGGGATTCCCTCGGACGCGCAAATCAGATTCGGATTCCACCGGCAGCAACGGCGGGGATCGCGATGGCGAAGGGATACTCGAAAGATCTCAGGGTGCGGGCCGTCGC
>CAMDPA010000534.1 GCA_945903565.1 Devosia equisanguinis
AGGCTTATCGGACCATCAAGGTTCGCGAGGGCGAAAAGAATGTGACCCTATCCATGGCGGAAGCTGTCTTCCGGTCAGTCTCGGTGAATGCAGTGAAAGGCAATCTGCGCGCGCAGCGGTTATTCACGCAACTCCTCGAAGGAACCGAGCGCGCCAACAAGAAGCTCGCCGATGAATGGTTGGAAACGGCCATCGAATACAAGGTCAGCTGGGAAAAGGAGTTCGCACGGCGCAAGCATCTTGGCCTGCCAATTCCCGAACCGATACCTCACCCGGATCATATCGAAATCGACATGCGCACTGGCGAAGTGATCGTCAAAGGTCCATTTACGCCAGAGGACAAAGCTCGCTGGGACAAGCTACGCAAGCGCAAGCACGATTGCCTCGAGGAGATCAAGGAACTGCAAAAACTCGCCAAACGATCCAGGAAGCCCGAGTACCGAAAGTTACTGGAAGACGAAATAGAATACGAGCGGCGAATCTACGAAAGGATCAGTACGGTGATCAAGGATTGATGCGCCTTGAACCGCATTTCGAGGATATTGTATTCTGTCATGGCTGGAGCAGCAGGAAATCGCGCGCGTCAGCCCGGAGTTGGCGAAGGCCTGCGGTCTGACCTTCAAGCCGGCGGAGGTTGGAAACTATGTCAGCGGCACGCTCGTCGGCGCGGCCAATTTGGGCAGCGGTAAGTTAGCCATGATCAATGACGGGTTGGGTTTCAGCCTCGTGCCTTGGCAGCCCATCCTGGACCAACGCCTAGGACGCCAAATCACCGATATTGCCGCCCCCGGCGGCGGGATCAATTGGACCTTCAGGCGAAGCCGGTGGCTCTAGCCATCCGGCATGGGCGAGGCGACTGAGTTGGTAGAACGAACAACCATCACCTTAGTTCGCCAGACCGTCGACCCAAATCAAGTTCCATGCTGTCCACGGCCCGATATCCGAGGCTTCGATATCCGACCTCCCGCTTGACAGCCATCTTTGCGAGCATCGGCTCGTTCCGATCGACGTAGTCATAAATAATGACATCGCGTTTCGCGGAGTGCAGGCGGTGCAACCGACCGGCATATTGAGCAAGGATTCCGCGCCAGGAAATCGGCATCGTTAAGAACAGGGTGTCGAGCCGCGCATCGTCGAAGCCCTCACCGAGATAGCGACCCGTCGCCACCAGGACCCGTTCCTCGCTCGCCGAAATTGTGGCCAGGGATTCGGTCGCCGCCCGCAACTGCCGAGCACTCATGCCGCCACGGAGAACAACGACGTTCTTCGCGAACTTCGACAGGCGATCCGCCAATAGGTCGAGATGATCCTTGCGTTCGGTGATGACCACTGGCGAGCGACCTGCTTCAAGCGCCGACAAAACGTCGTCGAAGATAAGATCGTTCCGCGCCGGGTCTTGAGCGATGCCTCCAAAAAGTCCCTGGATCGTCGGCTTTTCATCGGGACTACTTCGCGCGAACCGGAACTCCGTACGCCGGAAAACGACCTTATGATCGAACGGCCGAGCGGCAGCCTGCCCTTTGGCATCGACGCGATGACGGATCGGACCGCATTGCATGAAGATGATCGGGTGATGGCCATCCTTCCGCGTCACCGTCGCAGACAGACCAAGGACGTATTTGGCCTTGGCCGCCCGTGCGATGGCTTCGAATCCCACGGCGGACAGGTGATGGCATTCATCGACAACGACGTGCCCGTAATCGGCGGCCAGATCGGAGACGACGCCCTTTCGTATCAAGCTCTGCATGAGGGCCACATCGATATTCCCGGTTGGCTTCTTCTTCCCACCATGGATAACGCCGAGCGTGTGCGGCGGAATATCCAGGAAGGTTTGGAGACGCGCGACCCATTGATAGAGAAGCTGCCGACGGTGGACGAGGACGAGGGTGTTCCGATCTCGTGCCGCGATCATCTTCGCGGCGATGACAGTTTTGCCGAACGCCGTGGTCGCTGCGAGCACCCCTGTTTCGTGCGGGAGAAGGGCGGCGACAGCTTCATCCTGTTCCGGCGTCAGTTCTCCGAGAAAGCGTGTCCCGATTGGTCGCCCTTCCTGGCGTTCGTCGCGCAGCGCGGCGACGATGCCTGCGTCGCCGAGCAAGCCTAACAGGTCGTCGAGGCATCCCCTTGGGAGGGCGACATGTTTCGAGAACAGTTCACTACAGGAGATGATGCGCGGCTTGCCAAACGTCGGCAGGCGCATGGCCTGCGCCGCGTAGAACTCGGGGTTTTGAAATGCGGCCAGCCGCGCGATGCGATTGACGAGAGCCGGCGGGAGCTTCAATCGATCGATATAGAGCTGATTGCCCAGCACGACTTCGACCGAACCGGGAAGCTCTCCCTCGATCGGAAGCTCCTTGCTGCGGCGGGAAGGTAGCGCAGCCCAAGGCTCGTCGTCCTCTTCCGTCGAAGGGAGCCGCACGCCGATAATCTGTCTCGAGGCGGCAGCTTCGGCCACGACCGACATCAGTTCGCCGCGCGATAGCCGTCTAATCGTTGACAGATACGCCCACTGGTCTTCGTAAGGACGGAATTCATCATCGACAAAGACGCTGTTGCCGTTCTCGCGCGGCCGTTTCTGCAGCGGCAGGGCGATCAGATTGCCGAACCCGCCGGCCGGCATGGTATCCTGGCTCGGGAAAAACCGATCGTAGGAATCGAAGCCGATATCAGGGCAGCGATCCATTGTTGCCGTAACCAGAAGCGCACCGAGGCGTCTGGCTTCTGCGGCCGACACCGGCTCGGTAAAGAAAATCCAGGCGTGCGCGCCATTGCCAGACCGTGATCGTTCGATGACGATGGGAACACCCTTCGCCCGCGCCGTGTCTCGGAATGCGGCAACGTCCTGCATCCAGGACTTCTTGTCGAAATCGGCGGCAAGGAACCAGCATGTTTCGTCCGGGAGTATGGAATAGACACCCACGGTGAAGTCCACCGAGTTGCCGGCTGATTTCCCGGCAAGGTGCGAACGAAAGATATCGTCTCCGACAGGGACGAACGCCTGATTGTGGCATTCTCCGCACTTGATCTGCGGCTTACCGCAAACTCCCCGGACCCACTCGTTCCGGCACATGGGCGCATAGCCCGTCTTCCCTGACTTCTGGTTTTCCCACCGCTTCGGCAACACATCCTCTCTGCCGCGAAATAGCCCACGGAAAAGCGCGATCTTTGCAGCTGTCGGAGAAGTCATAGTAACGGCGGCGGCGTGCGCCGGTTGCTTGGGCTCCTCCTGCACCTTGGTCCGCTCAAGCACACTCAATCGTTCGGCGATTTCTGACCGTTGCTGGTCGAGCTCAATCAGCCGACCTTTCAGGGCTACAATCTGCCGATCTATGTTGTCCGCGCGAGTGATCGCATCAACCCTTTCAGTCTGGGAGCACGCCCGGAAACCAGGTCGAGGTGCCACGACAAGCGTGCCATGCACCAGTAGCAAATCAGGGCTTGGAAA
>CAMDPA010000535.1 GCA_945903565.1 Devosia equisanguinis
TGCGCGGGCCGATCGCGTCGTGGCCTCGATTTTCGTGAACCCGGCGCAGTTTGCGCCGCACGAGGACTTCGACCGCTATCCGCGGACGCTGGACGCCGATCTCGCCAAGCTGGCGACGGTGCGGTGCGATCTCGTGTGGGCGCCTTCGGTTGCCGAGATGTATCCGGCGGGCAATGCCGGGCATGCCACCCGGATCGTCCCGACGGGGGCGGCGCAGGGGCTGGAGAGTGATTTCCGGCCGCACTTTTTCGGTGGTGTCGCGACGGTGTGCTGCAAGCTGTTCAATCAGGTGCAGCCGGATTTCGCAGTGTTCGGCGAGAAGGATTACCAGCAGCTTGCCGTGATCCGTCAGATGGTGCGCGACCTCGACATGCCGCTCGAGATCGTCGGCGCGCCGACGGTGCGGGAGGCGGATGGTCTCGCGATGTCGTCACGCAATCGCTATCTGTCCGAGACGGAGCGCAAGGTGGCGCCGTCGATGCATCAGGCGTTGCGTGGGTTGGCTGCAAAGCTCAATGCGGCGGGCAGCGCGTTGACAGCGGCGAAAGCCGATGCGTTCGCAGACGAGGCGGCCCAAGCGGTGATTGCAGCGGGCTTCCAGAAGGTCGACTACATCGCGGTTCGAGATGCGGTGACGTTGGCGCCGGTCGGTGACATGCGGCCGGCGGCGCTGCGCATCATTGCGGCCGCCTGGCTCGGCAAGACGAGGCTGATCGATAACATCGGTGTGTGATCCGTCAACCCGCCAACCGCGCGATCGAGCGGCCCGCCGCGTCGATCAGGACGAGGATGCTGCCGTCGAGCTTGTAGGAGCGAGCCTGCGCAAGCGCATCGAGAAACGCGCGCTCAAGATCCATCCGGCCGGAGCAGATATTGCCGGTCTCGTTGATGCCGGCGATCTCGATATTGCCATCGCTCTCCCGGAACGCGCCGAAAAACGCGTTGCAGGCGGCCTTGCCGCGGATCGAAGTCAGCGTGAAGCGAAGGGTGCCTGCCACCGGAGAAGGCGTGCCGGCGATCTCGACGACGCGCCATTCGCTGCCGGCGAGGCTGGCGCGGGCGGTGGGGGGCGTCGTTGGCCAGGCGATGGCGAGCACGGCAAGTGCGATGGCGGCATAACGCAGTAGGAACATGACAGGCCTCCCGAGGGTGGCTGGACTATGGCTGCATCATGACGGATCGAACCTGTACGGCATATGAACCGCATTCACGCGGTCCGTTCACTTATCCTCGATTTCCCCAGGGGGGTGTGTGCGGTTCTAAGCAGACTCTCGTTGGAAGGCCAACGAACGGTCTGCTTAAGATTCTTGGCTGAGCAGAGTTTTATCGCAAAACCGCGTAGGACACTTTTGCGAACTCTGCTTAGCTGCCGACGAGCGCGCGCGGAAGTAAGCGGCGTGATCAACGGCGCAGCGCGCCCTTCGTTGGCGTTGCGATTGGACCTGCGCCGAGCCGCGCAGCATTGGCTGCGAGGGGAACCGTGCGAGAGGCGACCGTGGTGCGCGGCGCGGCCTTTTTGTTGCCGCGCAGCTTGGCTTGCTGAAGCGAGAGCCAGCGTTTGCAGCTCGGTAGCTTGAGATTGCACGTCACCGCGATGGCGGGCGTCGATGGCCGGCGCGGCAACGCCGTGCCGGGCGGCACGTCCACGCCCTGCCGGCTGGTGACGGGTTGATTGACCTCCCGTGCGGACCGGGCCGCGAGGCCGCGCGATGTCATCGTGACCATGAACGGGTTGGCGATCAGAACGGCCGGGCTCAGCACACCCGACCGGGGCATTTCCGGCGGCGCCTTCAGCACCTTGATCGCACCACCGGGGCCGAGCAGGAACGCCAGCCGCAGATTCGGATAACTGGGCTCGACGTCGCTGGCCTTGAGCACGGCGGCGTTCTCGCGGGTATAGGCCTCCGCCGCGCGGCGGGAGAATGCCGCATCGGTCCGCAACGCGAGGATTTGCTGCGGGGTCATCGCAGCGGTCTCGGTGGCGAAGTATCGTTTGGCGACGACCAGAAACGTGCTCTCGATGAACTGGAATGGACCCAGTGCGGTGGAGCGGGGGTTGCGCGCGTCCAGCCGGCCGGCGGATTCGGCCCTCATCAGCCGGTCGAGGAACGTCTCCATCGTCATCGGCGCCCCGTCCGGCGCGGCGGCCGTAGCCTCGGGCGGCTTTGCGGCGGCGGCGGGATCGGCCAGGGGTAGGGCGGCAGCAGCCGGGACAGCGGCAACCACAGGAGCGACGCGGACAGCAGCGGCTTGCTTGGCCTTGGCTTTGCCCTTGGCCGACTTTGCCGGCGCCGGTTTCGCCCCCTTGGGCGTCGGCAGTGCCGACTTCAACGTCGCGGTTCTAACGGTGCGCTCAACCTGCGCCTGTGCATCGCTTAGGCTGGCGCCAAGCAAAAGTGCGCCAAGCGCTAAGCAGACTTTCGTTGGAAGGCCAACGAATGGTCTGCTTAGACTCTTGCTGCAGCAGAGTTTTATCGCAAAACCGCATAGGACACTTTTGCGAACTCTGCTTAGCGCGGCGGCGGCTGGCCGGGCGTTCAGGTTGCGGTGTGGGCGAGGAAAGGTCACGGCGATCAGCATGCCCCCTTATGCCATTCCCCGGCGTATGACGCGAGGTATGTCATCAAGGCTAGACCTACAATGTTTCGCACTAGTTACCGGAGCCGGGCTCGCTCGGCTTTCCGCCGGTTCAGATGGCATTCATCGCGTAGGGGCTAATCAACAATCGGGTTGATTTACCCTGCTCTGCGCCTTGCCGTTATTCGGTCGCCTGGCGCAACTGGAGGCTTACGTGTCGAGACGCCGGAACATCCGGTTTGTACTGGCCGCAGTGGCGGCAGCGGTTGCCCTTCTCGGGCTGGCCGGCGACACGACGTGCGTCTTCGCCCAGTCCGCCTCGTGCCGCAGCGTATGCCTGCAGCAGTACAACAACTGCCGGATCACGAGTAAAGGCTCGCCCAGCTGCGATGCGCAGTATCAGACGTGCCTGCAGGGCTGCGTCGCGAGCCGGTAAGTATCCTACCAACCTGCGCAGCCGCCACGCACGCCAACCCTGCGCGCGGATACCAACCTGCATAGGTCAATACCTATGAAGGTTGGGATCAGGGGTCTCAGTCGCAACGGAACAGGATTACGAGGTAAGGGGCCTGACGACCGTCGGCTCTCCGTGAGCAGCACCCCTAGAAACCGGACAGCTTGGTGCGTCCGGCTGAGCCGCACAAATCGAATCCGTTGGCCGGCCTCTATGCTGTCGCAGTGAGCCCGCGCAGTCTCAGCGGAGCGGCATCGCCGAAACATACCTATCCCCTTGCCTCAGGTCCCTCAAATTCAGCGCAATTGTATGGTCTACCGGCGACAACCAGGAGTTGGCGCCATGACACAGCATAAGTCGGATGATCTGTGGCGGGATTTTCCCAAGACCGCCGCCGAGTTCGAGGCGCG
>CAMDPA010000536.1 GCA_945903565.1 Devosia equisanguinis
TAAACGTCCAGAAACTTCTCCATTCTCCGGTCCTCGTCACACTTGGCCCGGCTCATCCAATCCCCCCAATGCTGCGCATTGAGAGGATCACGGATTACCGGACATATCGTGTGCTACTGGAACCGGACAACTCGTGTGCTACCGACATCTTGGGTCATGGCGGTTGTGGCGTAGCGTTGATACGCGGCACTCTTCGTCTCGACACCGAATTGTTACGTGAATCTCGCCACTTGCACCACAACTGCCAACGATTTTCCAAGGTCTGGTGCATAATCCGGGCTAGGATCTGCTGCTTCTGCTCGGCGGTGATCGTGCGCAGCGCCTTGCTCTCGAAGCGCTTGAGCTCGTCCTCGAGCTCGGCCACGCGTTGGAGCGCCTCGTTCCAACGGTTTTCGAGTGTGGCGGCGATCAGCCGGTTGGCGGGATCGACCGCCTCATAGCGCCGTTCCGCGAGATCGGCCTCGTAGCGGGCCCGCTCGATCCGCCGGTGCCATTGTGCGGCCACAGCCCGGTCGCGCTCCTCCAGGCTCTCCAGCGCCTTCAATGCCAGCTCGATCGTCACCGGCGTGACGGCGGCGAGCAGACGCTCGCTGATCGCCGCATCGATCGGCGCGGCCCGGGTCGTGAGGTATGTTCCGGAGCTGTGCCCCTCGGGAACCGTTGTCCGCGTCAGTCCCGCGCGGCGATGCCAGTTGCATTCGTAGATCGGATAGAGGCCGCCGTTGCCGGTGTAGCGCACGGTGAGCCGGCGACCACAGCTGCCGCACACGAGCATGCCTTGCAGCAGGCAGTGGCCCTCGCGCGCGGGCCCGCTGATCACCTCGGTGTTGGTCTTGTTGGCTGCCAGGCGCTGGCGGTTGGCGAGGAAGCGCTTCCGGCTGACGTAGCCGGGATGATGATCCGGAATCGTCACACGCCATTGCTCCTGCGGCATCGGGCGCGAGACGGTTGTGATCTCGCCCGTCGGCGCCACCTCTTTGCACGATTGATAGCGGCCGAACACGTAGGTTCCGGCGTAGGCGGGATTGGCGAGCAGGCCGAGATGGTGCTCGGCGAGACGGCGCACGAGCGCCACCGTGTCCTCGTCGGTGCGCACCGTGGCCTGTCGCTTCACCGGCAGCGCCAGATCGATGTCGGTGAGCGCGCCGCCCTTCCAGCGGATCGTCAAGTGCGCCGCCGACTTGGCCCGCTCGACCTTGAGGATGACCTCCTCGATCAGCGTGCCAAGCAACTCCTTGCGATCGCGCGGCGTGGTGGTCGCAGCATTCCAGACATCGGCGAGATCGGCGCCGAGCGTGGCGACGCGATTGCGCTCCTCGGCGGAGAGCACGCGCGGCCGCTCCTCTTCGCGCTCGCGCAGATCGGCTCTCGCCGTTTCGAGAGCGGCGAGGCTTTCCTCCCACGCCTTTTCCAACGAGCCGATTGTCGGGATCGACGGCGCGATAGCGGCGCTCCGCGAGATTGGCTGCGTATTGCGCCCGCTCGACGCCGAGCCGCCACTGCTTGAGTGTGGCCTCGCGATCGGCCTCGAGCTGTTCTGCGGCAGCCAGCGTCGCTGAAATTTTCGCCGGCTCGAGCGCGACAATGAAGGCGCGCGCCACGGCCGCATCGATCTGCACGGTGCCAACCGTGAGGCAATAACTGCCGCGGCCTTTGACGACATTCTCGCCTGCACAGTGATAGCCGGGTGAGGAGGTGCGGCCAGTATAGTGCGTGCGCAGACGGCGACCGCAGTGGCCGCAAGCAGCCAAGCCTTGCAGGAGCGCGCTGCCTTCTCTCACGGCACCACCCGCCTTGTGCGGTCCCGGTCTCGTGTTCTTCGCGATGCGCTGCTGGTTGGCCTCATAGGTCTGCCAGTCGATGTAGCCGGGATGATGATCCTTGATGAGAACTTGCCACTCTTCACGCGGCAGCACGCGGATGCGCTTGCGGCGCACGCCGGTGGCATCGAGTGTGTGCTCCGTGCGCGTCTTGCCATAGACGTAGGCACCGGCATAGACGGGGTTCGCCAGAACCTGGTGGACAGCGTGGTAGCTGGCTTCAACCCAGCGGATCTCGGCATGCGCGTGCATCTGCAGCGGCAGCTTCAGCCCTTGATCGCGGAACCACAACCAGACGCGGCGCGCCGATCCTGTCTCGGCAAAACGGGCAAAGATGGTGCGGATTGCGTTGACCACGGCCGCGTCGGGATGAAAGAGCACCTCGCCGTCCGCATCCCCCCACACGAAGCCCGTCGGCAGGCCGCGTCGCAACTCGCCGCGCTTCGCCTTGTTGCGAATGCCGCCGTTGAGCCGGGCCCGGAGCACGTGCAGTTCCGCCTCGCTCATCGTGCCTTTGAGCCCGAGCAACAAGCGGTCGTTGAAAGCGGCCGGATGATAGAGGCCGTCGCCATCGCCGATCAGCGTGTCGGTGAGGCCCGCGAGATCGATCAGTCGATGCCAGTCCGCATTGTTGCGGGCGAGCCGCGAGACTTCGAGGCCGAGCAACAGTCCAACGCGGGCGAGTGCGACCTCGGCTGTCAGCCGCGCAAATCCGGAGCGCGCGACGGCACCGGAGCCGGAGAGCCCGAGGTCCTCGTCTATGACGATGATGCGCTCCTCGGGCCAGCCGAGTTCGCGTGCGCGAGCGGCGAGAGCGTATTGACGGTCCGTCGACTCACGATTGTGCTCGACTTGGTTCGGGCTGGACTGGCGCAGGTAGACGATGGCTTGTCGCGCGAGACGGCCCGCCGTGATCTTGGTGCGCTCATTCATGACCCGCCTCCCGCTCCGGCTTTGCCGCGAGCATGCGGGCGATGAGGCGGGCGAGCACGCCGAGCGCGGCAATCCGGGCCGTCTCGTCGATCTGATCCCAGGCCGTCGGGGGCGGATTCGTCGGCGCACTGCCTGCTGTCGGCATTGGCGGAGACGGTTCGGCGACCACGAGAAACGGCATCTTCAGCTGCATGGGTGCTCTCCTCGCTCAGCGCCGACTCGCGTTGTCGGCTGAGAAGAGCGTCGACAACCGTGCGCAGTTGGCATAGATCGGCGAGCTGCCCGAGCGCAGATGCGTCGTTGATATCGTCGCAAGCGCTGTCAGAGGCAGCGCGGCTCGCCTCGCGCCAGTCCGTCCAAGCAGCAGGGATCAACGATCGGCTGCCGTTCGGCAGGATGACGAGCACGAGCAGGATGCCGCGTCGCTTGATGGCGTGGATGACGCCGAGCGTCCGGCCCTCGAAGGCGTGGCGTCGGCGGATGATCGTCACTTCACTCGGGACATCGCGGTGATGGGTAGTGTGTCGCCCATTCCTTCGATACGATCCCGCACGACCGTCTGGTGGCACGGATCGAGGCGCACGTCATCGACGGCAAGGTCCTCGATCTGATCCGCGGCTGGTTGAAGGCCGATATCCTGAAGGGTCTGGAGAGGTGGACGCCGACCGAGGGCTCGCCCCAAG
>CAMDPA010000537.1 GCA_945903565.1 Devosia equisanguinis
CATCATGCGCATGGGCAACGGGGGCGGCGACTACCGGATGGCGCCATCCGCCGCCGCCAAAGCCACCGCCGCCAGCGCTTCGGCCGTGAACGCTTCGGCCGGGGAGGGCAAAGCCCGATGACGATTGGCGCATTGGCGTTCCTCAACCCATGGCTGCTCGCCGGCCTGCTGTCGCTGCCGGTCATCTATTGGCTGCTGAAAACCGTGCCGCCGCGGCCGCGCCAGGTGCTGTTTCCCGCCACCCGCATTCTGATCGGTCTGCGCAACAAGGAGCGCACGCCGTCGAAGACGCCGTGGTGGCTAATGTTGATCCGGCTCGCGGCTGCGGCGTTGATCATCATGGCGCTGGCCGAGCCGGTGCTGAACCCCAACCGCGAGACGGCGCTCAAGGGCTCCGGTCCGGTTGCGATCGTCGTCGACAATACGTGGGCCGCCGCGCCGCATTGGGCCGAACGTCAACGCAAGATCGACGGTCTGATCACGGAGGCCGAGGGCAAGAGCCGAACGGTGGTGATCGTTCCGACCGCGATCACCGGCAAGGCGCCCAGCCTGCGGATCGAGTCCCCGCAAGCCGCGCGCTCCACCGCCGCCGCTGTGCAACCGCAGCCGTTCCCGCCGGTGCGCGAGAGTGTAGGTCAAGCGCTCGATGCCCTGCTTGCGCGCGAATCCGACGCCAGCGTGGTGTGGCTGACCGACGGGATCGATCACGACACTAAGACCGGCACGTTCGCGAGCGTTCTGAGCCGCCTCGGTCGCGCGGGCTTCACCGTTGTCGAAGCGGGATCCGGCCGCGAGCCTGTGGGACTTGCCGCCCAGCTTGGCCAGGGTGGCCGCCTCGAGGCGATCGTCAACCGAACCGGGGGCGGCGCGCGCGACGGCATGGTGCACGCCTTCTCCGAGCGCGGCCAACGGCTCGGGGAGTCCGCGCTGCGCCTGGCGCCCGGCGAAACGCGTTCGACAGCGAGCTTCGACCTGCCGCTCGAATTGCGCAATCAGGTGGTTCGCATCGAAGTCGCGGGCGAGCGTTCGGCGGGTGCCGTGCATCTGCTCGACTCGCGCACGCAATGGCATCGCGTGGGGCTGATCTCCGGCGACAACCGCGATCAGGACCAGCCACTCCTGGGGCCGCTGTATTACATCGCCCGTGCGCTCGGCCCGTTCGCGGAGCTGGTCGAACCGAAGGACGCCAACGCCGCCGCCGCGCTCGACACGGTTTTGAAGCGCAACGCGTCGGTGATCGTGATGGCCGACATCGGCACTCTCAGCGGCGCGCTCAAAAAGCAGGTCGAGGACTGGGTGGCGAAGGGCGGCATGCTCGTGCGTTTCGCCGGCCCGCGCCTTGAAAAGGGCGGCGACGATCTGATCCCCGCGGCGCTGCGCGTAGGTGGCCGGCAGCTTGGCGGCGCGCTCTCCTGGTCGACGCCGCAGCCGCTGAGCCCGTTCGGCGAGGACAGTTTGTTTGCTGGACTTGCCATTGCGCCCGACGTCACGGTTTCCCGACAGGTACTCGCCGACCCAGCCCGGCTCGGAGCTGGTATCAAGATCTGGGCCCGCCTGAAGGATGGCACGCCGCTCGTCACCGCACGCGACCGTGGGCAGGGCCAGATCGTGCTGTTCCACGTCACCGCCAACGCGGAGTGGTCGAACCTTCCCTTGTCCGGTCTGTTCGTCGAAATGCTCCGGCGGATCTCGACGCTTGGCCGCCTCGGCCCCGCGCAAGCCGGTGGTGGTGCCACGGTTGCCGACGGTGGCGCGGTGGAGGCCGCGAGCGAAGCTGGTGTCGTGCTTGCACCGCTGCAGACGCTCGACGGCTTCGGCGTGTTGCGTTCGCCGCCGCCGACGGCACAGGCAATTCCATCGGGAAAGCTTGCAGACACGAAACCGACAGCCGATTATCCGCCCGGCTATTATGGACCTCAGGGCAGCCCGCGTGCGCTCAACCTGCTCGATGCCAAGTCGGTTCTGCGGCCTCTGCCGGCATTGCCCGCAGGCGCCGAACGACGAGCATACGAAGGCCAAGTGACCACGCCATTGAAACCCACGTTATTGGCAGCCGCGCTCATGCTTCTCTTTGCAGACATCGTCGCCGTCATCCTGTTGCAGCTCGGCGGCCAGATCTTCGGTAGCGGCGGTGCCGGCGGGTCGGGTGCAGGCGTCGGCGCGGCGCTCGGCGGCATAGCTGGCCGCATCAAGGGCCTCGCGGCGTCGGCGCGCGGCACCGGCGCTGTTCTGCTCGCGGGTGCGATGCTTGCCTCCTTTGCACTGGCGCTGATGCCCGATCGTGCCGCTGCCCAGCAGCAGCGTGAGTTCCGCCCGCAATTGCCCCCGGGCTTCGACCGTTTGCTGCGCGACCCGCGCAACGCCGGCGAACAAGTGCAGATTATCCGCCCCACGCGGCCCGTCTCGCCGCTCGAGGAGCAGGCGCTCAAGACGACGTCGCGCGTCTCGTTCGGCTACATCGTGACCGGGGATGCATCGGTCGACACCACCAGCCGCGACGGACTGAACGGCCTCGTCAAAATCCTGGCCTATCGCACGTCGGTCGAGCAGGCCGGCGTCACCGCGGTCAACATCGACAGCGACGACATCGCGTTCTTCCCGATCCTTTACTGGCCGGTCCTGCCGAACGCACAGGCGCTGCGCGACACGACGCTGGCCAAGATCGACGCCTACATGAAGGAAGGCGGGTTGATCATCTTCGATACCCGCGACTTCGGGCAGGGCATGCCCTCGGGTTTCAACGTCAACAACGCCAACGAAAGCGGCACGGCGCTGCAGCGTTTGCTCGGCCGTCTCGACATTCCGCGCCTGGAACCGGTGCCGGACACGCACGTTCTTACGCGCGCGTTCTATCTGTTGCGCACGTTCCCGGGCCGCTGGGAAGGCGGGCAGCTCTGGGTCGAGGCCGACGGCGGCGAAAGCGTGGATCAAAGCCGCAAGGCGCGCCGCGCCGACGGCGTGACGTCGATCCTGGTCACATCCAACGATTTTGCGTCGGCCTGGGCGCTCGATGAGCGCAACCGGCCGATGTATCCCGTCGTGCCGGGCGGCGAGAGCCAGCGCGAGATGGCGTTCCGCGCCGGCGTCAACATCGTGATGCACGCGCTGACCGGCAACTACAAGGCCGATCAGGTGCACGTACCCGCGCTGCTGGATCGGCTGGGACAATGAAGAGTGAGGGAATTGGGAATTGGGAATTGGGAGTAGGGAATTTAGCGCGCAGCTTCCCCTACTCCCAACTCCCTACTCCCTACTCCCTCTAGATGACCGTTGGGCCACCTAGAGCGCTTTCCACTTGATGTGAATCAAAACAGTTACCGGGGATTCCCTCGGACGCGCAAATCAGATTCGGATTCCACCGGCAGCAACGGCGGGGATCGCGATGGCGAAGGGATACTCGAAAGATCTCAGGGTGCG
>CAMDPA010000538.1 GCA_945903565.1 Devosia equisanguinis
CGCGTCGATCCGCTCGCTTGGCTGACCGACGTGCTGACCAAGCTCGTCAACCTGTGGCCGGCATCCCGCATCGAAGAACTGATGCCCTGGTCCTACGTCAAAAAGCAGGCATGAGACCAAGTCCAGGTGGGGCGGCTGGCCCGCTTACGAGCCGTCTCACGCTCGGGGGGGCACGCCAAGCGCCAGACTAGAAGCATCCGCAGCCCTGATGATCTGCCGGCGGTCGTGCGCAGCCCAGAACTTGCCGACTTCGGCAGTGAGCACGGTGATCCGGGTTATCGCCACCGCACGGATCAGATGCCGGATTGAAAACTGTCCGGTCGTGGCCCGGCCTGTGTGAAGTCTCTACATCAGGCTGGGGAACGGCCGCCGTTGATGACCTTGCGCGCTGTCCAGGCGTCGCGCTCGCGTTCGAGGTCGAAGACGTTCTCCGAACCTACGGGCTTGGCCGTAGCTTCGGCACGGCTGCGCGCAATACATGCGCGGATCGCTGAATCAACCTGGTCCCTGAGTGCGAGCAGGTCTTTCACCGACATTTCGTCTAGTCGATATTCCGTCAAGTTGCTGAATTCCTCGGTTGATCAGATCGACCGGTCTCTAATTCGGAATAGCCGCCATTATTAAAGCAACGGTATGACGGCAACAACCCATGGGCTTCCTCTGTCGAGGCAAAACTCAATCTTAGTTTAAGTTTCGCACACGAAAATAGTTGCCGCCGCGTCCGGCTGCTCACGGATATCCGGGATAGGTCCGCTCCGAGCCGAAGCCCCAGTAATTGCGTAGCGTTTCCTTGCCCCACACCTTCGGCCGCTGGGGCGTGTCCTGGTGCCAGGGGCGCGGATCGAAGTAGCCGAGTGTCTCGTCGCGCATCTGGTCCATCTCGCAGAAGAACTCGACGCGAACCTCGTCCCAGTTGCGATGATAGATCGCGATATTGTGGCCGATAATATGGCGGCCGGGGCCCCACACCAAGCGAATGTCGTGCCGGGCCAAGTGCTCGGCGGCGCGGTGGACCTCGCCCCAGTCCTTCACCTCGAACGCGATGTGGTGCAGCTTCTGCTCCTCGTCGATCACGAAGTTGACGGTGTGATGATCCATGCCGCAGCGCTGAAAGGCGAACGTGTTGCCGCGCCAGTCCGACGTGCGGAAGCCCAGGTGATCCTCGTAGAATTTTACCACCTTCTGCACGTCGTGGCAGCGATAGGCTACGTGGCCGAGTTTCAAGGGCTGGATTGTGCCCGGTTTGCGCTCGCGCTTGGCGAACGTGTAGTCCGCGAACACTTCGATCTCTGTGCCCTTGGCGTCTTTGAAGACGATGGCGTCCTTCACGCCGGGCGAGGTGCCCGAGCGGCGCTCGTTGCGGATGTCGGCGGCAGTGAGGCGCTTTGAGAGCTCGCTGAGATCGCTGCCCGGCGCCACCTGGAACGCCAATCGCGCCAGCTCCGGCTTGTCACCCTTTTCCAGGCAGATCGACTCGAGCCCCTCGCGCGTGGCGAGGAAGGCGCGGTCCTTCGCCCGCTCGATGAGCTGCAGGCCAACGACCTCGGTATAATATTCGATCTGCCGCTCGATATCGGGGGTCCATAGCGTGGCATGGCCGAGACGGCGAACATCGATGGTGGACATGGGGGGACTCCGGTCTATTCCCCCTCCCTGCAATTCAGCGGGGAGAGGGTGAGGGGCGGCAGCGAGATCAGCTCAGGCCCGCAACGTGAGCTCGGCACTGGATTTTGAGCTCACCAAGCGCGGGATCGGAGACGACGCGGATCCAATCGCCCGGCACGACGGGGGCGACGCCTTCGGGCGTGCCGGTGTAGTAAACATCGCCCGGATACAACGTGTAGAACGACGAGGCGAACTCGATCAGCTTCTGGACGTTGTAAATGAGGTCGCTGGTATTGGTGTTCTGGCGAACCTCGCCGTTGACGTCGAGCTTCAATGGCAGATTATTAGGGTCCTTTATCTCATCTGCCGTGACAAACCACGGGCCCAGAACCGAATAACCGTCGATCGATTTGCGGAACGAGCGGTCTTCGGGGCCACGCGTCGTCATGTCGAGGCCGAGGCAATAGCCGGCGATGTAGTCGAGGCCCTTCTCGATCGGTATGTCCGTGCCCTTCTTTCCGATGATCGCGACAAGCTCGGCCTCGTGCTCGTTGCGCCGCTCAGGGAAGCGGATCGCGATGCCTTCGGACGGGCCGACGATTGACGTGTTCGATTTCAGGAAAATGCCGGCTTCCTTGATCTTGGGGGAGTGCTTGCCAATGTTCATGCCCTGGTCGCGGCGCAATTGCATCTCGGCGATGTGGGCGGCGTAGTTGGTGGGGGCGGCGATGTTCTTCGGCGGCCGCGCGACCGGCGAAAGCAACTTCACGGAAGCGATCGGCGTGCCGGCAACCTCGGTCGCCATCTTCTCCATGCGCCCGCGATATTCCGGCAATGCCGCGATCACTGCGTCCGCGTAGGTGGCGTATGGTGCCTTGGCGCGGATTTCATCCTGCAGCTTGGTGATGTCGTGGACGGTGTAACCAGCCGCGGGGGTTCCGAGCACGACGCCGAGCCTGTCGTTGTTGAATCTGCAGAGTTTCATGGTGTTGTTTCCTTTCTTGGGCCGTCGTGACGCGATGATCGGATGTTGCTTTCAAGTGCCGGCCGGATCAGCGCTTCTTGAAAATGTCGTTGAAGTCCTTGGTGGCTTTTTTCTCTTCTTCACCGGTTAGATTGACCGGCATCAACTTATGCCCCTCGAGCCGTTTCCACACGTCGGGTGGATTGGTCGTCACGTCCTTGCGCACGGGGATTCGGCCGGCGTGAGTGAGCTTCTGTTGACCTTCGCGGCTCATCAGGAACTCCGCGGCCAACAACGCAGTGCTCGGCCGAGGCGCACGCGCGCTGATGCCGACCGCGCCATAGATCACAACCAGCGGATCGACCACCCAGTAGTCGGTGGGACCACCACGCATCTTCACGTTGTTGGTGAGGTTGACGTAGTTGGAAACCGTTACCCAGTATTCCCCCAGCCCGACCTGCCGGGCAAGCGCGAGATGGCCGTCGACCAGCGTCGGCTTCAGATTGTCGGCGATGTCGCCGAGGATCTTGCGGGCCTTCGCCTCGCCGTGGTGACGGAACTGTCCGACCACCCATTGCTCGTCGTGGACGTCGATGGCGACCTTGCCGGCCCATTCTTTTCGGGCGGCGAACTCCTCGTAGGTCTTGGGCAGAGTCGCGGGATCGACGTGTTTGGTATTGTAGGAGGGGGCGCAAATGTTGGAGTAGACGCCATACCAGCGATTGCCTGGCCCGAAGGCTTCCTTGGGATAGTCTTTCGCCTGTTCCGGCTGGCAGGGGACCAGGAACTCCTGTGGCAGGCGGCCCACCGCGGTTGTAACAAGGATGTCCCAGGATTTCTGCTG
>CAMDPA010000539.1 GCA_945903565.1 Devosia equisanguinis
CGAGCCTCGACGGCATGACGCCCGATCGGGCATACTTCGGACCACACTGCATCCTGCCGATCCGCTCGGCAGTCTAACCCCGGCAGAGCCTCCACTTATCGCAGCGGAAAATCTGTCCGAACAAGCGGGGCCACCTCAAACCGCCAACAAGCCGGAGGTGTCAGCCGTAGATATCAGGCTCCGATGCTGACGATCACCTTGCCGCTGACGGCGCCGCTTTCGACGGCCTCGTGCGCGGCGGCGATCTCGCTCAACGGATATTGTTGCGCAATGCGATGTTGCAGTGTGCCCGCTTCCAGCATGGCGTTGATGCCCGCCGCGTACGACTGCAACTGCGCGGCCTCGAAGCGGAAGATCGTCAGGAAGCGGATCGACACGCAGCGCTGCCGCAGATCGCGCACGGGTATATCCGCGTTGAGCCCGCCGGAACCGTAGCTCGAGATCTGACCGCCCATCGCCATCACGCGCGACGCGAGCCGGGCATTCGCGGTCGTATCCACATCGACGAGCAGATCGATGCCGCGGCCCTGTGTCAGCGCCATGATTTGTTCCGCCGCGTCCGGCTCACGGTAGTTGACCGTGTGATGCGCGCCGGCCTGCAGCGCTTCCGTCGCCTTCGCCGCCGAGCTGACCGTCGCGATCACGAAGGCGCCGTGCCGCCGAGCGATCTGCACGCCGTAGTGACCAACCGCGCCTGCCCCGCCCGTGATCAGCACCGTGCGTCCATTGACCGGACCCGAGCCGAGCACCGCGTTCCACGCCGTCATCGCGGGAATGCCGAGGCACGCACCGATCTCGAACGACACGCCTTTTGGAAGTGGTGCCACGAACGATCGGCCGATCGAAATGTATTCGGCGGCGGTGCCGAAGGCGCGGTCGTGCCGCGCGCAGAAGACCCAGACGTTCTGGCCAACCAGCGTGGCGGGCACGCCGGCCCCCACAGCTGCGACGGTTCCCGCACCATCGAAATGCGGAATAATGCGATCGAATTCCTTGGCCCGGCCCGGCGCGCCGCCGCGGCTCTTGATGTCGGTCGGGTTGACGCCGGACGCATACAACCGGACCAGCACCTCGCCGGCTGCCGGCGCGTGGACCGGCATCTCGCCGTGGACGAGCACGTCGCGCGCTGGGCCCGTCTGGTCGTAAAAGGCGCATTTCGCCGTCGAAGGCGTCTTCATGATCCCGCATCCTTCTTGCCTTGAGGCTCCCCTGTGCGCCAGCCCGGATTGGCCTGGAACACCAGTTGCGCGCCGATCACCACCATGACTACGCGCAACAGATGATGCAGCGCGATGATCGCGACATCGATACCCAGGATGAGCCCCATGATCGCCATCTCGTTCTGCCCGCCCGGCGCATAGGACAGCAGCAGCGACGTCGCATCGAGCCCTGTCAGTGCAGCCACTGACAGCGCCATCGCGCCGGCCGCGATCACCAGCAGCAGCGCGAACACGAGACCCCAGCTCAGCACCGTCACGAACTCCGACAGCGAAATTCCCGTGAACTGCGCGCCGATCACGATGCCGAGCGTGACCTGCGCCAGCACGATGATCTCGATCGGCACCTTGGCGGCGGTCAGCCCGAATCCATGCGCCAGCGCCGACATCAGCATCGGCCCGACGATCGAACCGCCGACGAGCCCCAGACGGTCAGCAATACGCCAGCCCGCCCACGCCATGAATGCGATCGCGGCCGCATCGCCGAGCGTGAGCTGCCAGATATGCAGCGTGCGTGGCACCGCTCCGCCCAACGGCAGGCCGCCGATGAACTGCAGCCAGAACGGCAGCGTGAACACGATCACCAACACTCGCGCCGCCTGCACCAGCGTGACGCGCCGGATGTTCGCGCCGGAGTCCTGCGCGTAGATGATCATGTCGGAAAGCCCGCCCGGCGCCGCGCTGAAGAACGCCGTCGGCTTGTCGAACTTGGCGAAGCGTACCAGCAGCGCCATGCCCATCGTGGTGATCAGTAGCGTGTAAGGTATCAGCAGCAGCAGGCTGACAGTCGCCGCCCCGGCCTTGTCCACCAGGTCCGGCGTGAAGCTGGAGCCGACCGCCACACCCAAAAGCGAGCGCACCGGCAACACCAGCGCGTGCGGCTGCGCAAGCGGCCGTTCCATCACGCAGAAGATCAGCGCCACCGTCAGCGGGCCGAGCAACCACGGCAGCGGCAACCCGAACCAGACAAACAGCGCCCCCGCGAGCGCAGCGATGCCGTAGCTGCGGCCAATGCGCTTGAGAACGTCCGGGGAGGTGCCCAACCGCTGCGCGGCGTCGGCGAGCATATGCTCGCACCAGCGCAGCATCCGCGCCGCGGCGTTCGCGTGCGGCGGCAGTGGATCAGGCTGACGCTCTCCATCCGCCATGCAAAACGATTCCCCCGGGGCAGAGTTCGCAAGAGTGGCCGAACAGGTTCTGCGAAAGATCCTGCTTGGCCGGCAGCGTTCAATGCCACGTGTGCTTGAGCCCGTCCATTTGCCAATGCGGTAGCCATGGGCGCGACGTGTCCATTCCTTAACCCGAGGGCCAGAAACGCGAGGGCCAGAGCGGCTGTTCTACGGGCTGGCGTTGAACGAGCGGCCCAGGGCCGCTGCACAAGGGCCTCCACACCATTTGCAGCGCGCCCCGGGATCAGCTATGAAGCACGCGACGACACCGGACCGTCTCGAACGGAACGCCCGGCGCTGCACCCGTAGCTCAGCTGGATAGAGCGCTGCCCTCCGAAGGCAGAGGTCACAGGTTCGAATCCTGTCGGGTGCGCCATTTGCGAACAAAACTGCGAACCCCAGGTATGGGGCCGCCGTTCGCCAGAACTGCCTGCTCCAACACGTCTTTCCGGCCGAGGATGCGGATCTGCGCGTCGTCGACCTCGACACGGTCGATGATGGCGCCGAGGTAGGCTTTGCGGAACGGCACTTCGCCGGTGGTCAGGCGCTCGCGCATGGCGCTGGCGAAGGCTTCCAGCCGGGCTTGCTCGATCACGATCGGCGGGCGATTGGCGCCGCGGGCGCGCTGGACGGCGGCCCAAGCGGTATCGCGGTCGGCCTTCAGCGCGGTGACCCGGTCCTTGAGCAAGTCGTCCATCACGGCGATGCCGTCCTCGACCATCTTGTAGAGGCGCTTCAGGCGCTCGTCGGCCTCGACCGCACGGGCTTCGAGGCCGGCGATGCGCTCGTCCACGGTCGAGGACCGCTCGGCGCGGCGACCGGCAAGCGCGGCCAGCATCGTTTCCAGCCGCGCGGGCGCAAGCAGGCGGTCGAGCAACTGGTTGGTGACGAGGCTGTCGAGCTTGTCCATCCGGATCGAGCGCCCCTTGCAGGCAGACTTCCCTGCCCGCGCGCAGGTCGAGCAGGTATAATACTTGTGAACGTGCCCTGACCTCGACGTGCCCGTGCGCAGCGTCATGCTGCC
>CAMDPA010000540.1 GCA_945903565.1 Devosia equisanguinis
GACGGCTTCCCATCTTTGCCGAATGGCTTGTCTGTCGATCATGCAACGGCGTACGACTGTTCGCCGGGACAAGGAATCCCGCGCTGCCGAGTCACACGGTCGCACGCACACAGATCACGATTCAGCTTTTTTGCGATCCGTCCTTAGCCTTCTTGTCGAAGTACATCATGGTGCCGCACATGCCAGGAGCAGCCTTTTTCTTCTTGGCGTGCGAAGCGGCCATGGCCGGTGCGCAAAGAACAGCGGCGCTGAAGCCGACAGTGGCAAGTGCGAGAACGAGTTTCTTCATGACAGTCTCCCTTATGATTACTCACCAGACTTGGGTCGTTCACCCATCTTAGATGTGTAAGGAGCGCAAGCGCAGTTGTCACGGCAGGATTTCTCCCGCGCCCAGCCGATTGGCTTGCGCTAATGCGAATCGGCCACTGCTATCTTGATTTGTCTTGGTCGAGAGCGCGGGAACCGCGCACCAATAAAAAAAGAGCCGAAGCAGCGGCGCTTCGGCTCTTCCAAGTTTGATGTTTCAGCCAGGTCACGATGCGAAACGGCTGCTCAGGCCGCCTCACGGGTGTCCCGGTCGACCGATGCAATGCCCCTTTGGTAAGCACGGATTCCGGCTGAGCCGGTCCATGTTCCAACGGAAGCCGCAAACGATCTTATTGATCTGACGCAAGATAATCGAGATACCGTCTGCTCGATACGATGTCTCTGGACCACGACACCGCCCTACGACCCTGAAGTCGTGGGCGCCTTGCGGCCAACGCCACACACCGGAACCGGTTGTGGATACCGCACCCATCGCCTTGATTCGACGAGAAGGGCGCAGACTGCCGCTAGAATCAGCGAACAGCGTGCTACTGATAGTCAAAGCCGAGCCGGCTTGCCATCATCAAGTTCATCTATATGACGCCCAGTGACAAAAACAACGCGGTTTCGGGATTCCTGGTGGCAGGAGCGCTACCCTAGCTCGCCGAACACCAGCAAATCAGGCTCGATGCCGGCTCAGCCAGAGCCCCTAAAAGATCGAGTTTATATACGCCACAACAAAGCGTTATGATGAGAAAAACCAGCCGGCGCACTGCAATCTGGACGACGCAGGCCGCATGCGAGGAGAAGGTCGTCAAGCAATGTCACACAATACGTTCGGCCATCTTTTCCGCGTCACGACGTGGGGCGAGAGCCACGGCCCCGCGATCGGCTGCGTCGTCGACGGTTGCCCGCCGGGCCTGCCCCTCGTTGAGGCCGACCTGCAGGGCTATCTCGACAAACGTCGCCCCGGCCAATCGCGCTTCACCACCCAGCGCAAAGAACCCGACGAGGTCCGCATCCTCTCCGGCGTATTCACCGACGATGCCGGACGGCAGGTGACCACGGGCACGCCGATCGCGCTTCACATCGAGAACGTCGACCAGCGCTCCAAGGACTACGGCGACATCAAAGACAAGTTCCGGCCGGGCCATGCCGACCTCGCCTATTGGGAGAAGTACGGCATACGCGACTACCGCGGCGGCGGCCGTTCCTCCGCACGCGAAACGGCGATGCGCGTCGCGGCCGGCGGTGTTGCACGCAAGGTGCTCGCCGGCGTCACGATCCGCGGCGCGATGGTCGAGATGGGCGGCGTCGCCGTCGACCGCAGCCGCTGGAACTGGGCACAAGTCGACGAAAACCCCTTCTTTTCAGCCGATTCCGGCATTGTCGACGAATGGACGAGCCTGCTCGACGCGACCCGCAAATCCGGCTCCTCGCTCGGCGCGATCATCGAAGTCGTGGCCGAAGGCGTGCCGCCGGGATGGGGCGCGCCGATCTACGGCAAGCTCGATCAAGACCTCGCCAGCGCGATGATGAGCCTCAACGCGGTCAAGGGCGTAGAGATCGGCGCCGGCTTCGAGGCAGCCCGTCTCAAGGGCGAGGACAACGCCGACGAAATGCGGATGGGCAACGACGGCAAGCCGCTGTTCCTGTCCAACCACGCAGGCGGCGTGCTCGGCGGAATCTCGACGGGGCAGAGCATCGTCGTGCGGTTCGCGGTCAAGCCGACATCGTCGATCCTCACCCCACGCCGCACCATCGACCGCCACGGCAACGACACCGAAATCCTGACCAAGGGCCGCCACGATCCATGCGTTGGAATCCGCGCCGTGCCGGTCGGCGAAGCGATGATGGCGATCGTGCTCGCCGATCATTTTCTACGCCACAGAGCGCAATGTGGACGTGGATGAACGTGCGCTCTACATGGTCGAACACGATGCAGAACGTGAGCGTCTACACCCGGCTGACGAGCAGAGCCGCCTACAGCTATCGAAACGCGCCGGACGTGCCGTCGTTTCCCGACGATAAACCATTAATCGTGTTCGACGGCGTCTGCGTCTTATGCTCGGGCTTCGTTCGCTTCGTCGTCGCCCGCGACCCCCACGCGACGTTCCGCTTCGTCTCCGCCCAATCCCCGCTCGGCCAGGCCCTGTTCCGGCATTACGATCTCGATACGGATGATTTCGAGACCAACCTCCTGATCGCCGATGGCCGCGCCCACGGCAAGCTCGATGCCTTCACCGGCGTGATGGACTTACTCGGGGACCGGCTCGGCGGCATCTACCGTTTGGCCCTGCTCGCCAAGCTACTCCCCCGCCCCCTCCGCGACTGGCTCTACGACCGCATCGCCCGCAACCGCTACCTCCTGTTCGGCCGCACCGACGCGTGCATCGTACCCGATGCAAGCTGGCGGGGGAGAGTGCTGGAGTAGGGGCTGGCGGTGCCCAACATATACCAGCTCGCATATTGAACGACTGATCATGTCGCTCCAGGCCGTTTCAGGCCGAGTGCGGCCAAGTCTCGATCGCTACTTTACTTCAATCTTGCAGGTCGAGGACACCGGCTTCCAGCTTACAATGGTAACTTGGCCAACGCCGACTGCCGAGTCCATCGTAATTGCGCCGGTGCCGTTCTCACGTGCGAATGTTTCCGTCATAGCGCATGTTAGTCCCGAGCCAGCGCTTTTGAATTCGAACTTTCGAATCAGAGCGCCACTCTTGAAAGTCCGCAGAAACGTCAGTGTTCCATTCTCGAATACAAATAAGCCCTGACCGCCGCCGCGACCGCGCAATTCCCCTGGCAGCTCGATCTTATGTGAGCTGGACATCGTCCGACCCTTGCGCGGTCCGAGCGGACCGTGAACCGTCGCCTCCACGTGTTGCTGCAGCCCGTTCCCCGGCCCCATCACGAGTTTGATATCGCTCTCATAACGTGTTGGGACGTCCCTGCCCTCACGACGAATGACTTGCGCTCGGACCACCCGCGCCGTGATTCTGACGCCGTCCAATTCCTGCAGGGTCACCGGCGATTGCGCGAGCACTGGTGGCGAGGCAAGGGTTAGGCCAAGGGCCAGCCCATGGATTTTCATCCGATTCCAGC
>CAMDPA010000541.1 GCA_945903565.1 Devosia equisanguinis
AGCCTCGACGGCATGACGCCCGATCGGGCATACTTCGGACCACACTGCATCCTGCCGATCCGCTCGGCAGTCTAACCCCGGCAGAGCCTCCACTTATCGCAGCGGAAAATCTGTCCGAACAAGCGGGGCCACCTCAGGGGGCTGCATGCGGTTTCATCTCGTTTTTTGAGTGAACTCTAAGCAATGGCTGACGGTTGAGGACAAAAATCAATTCCACTGACGAGCGGAGTTTGAGTGTGGCTCTTGCGCCGGTCACTATCTGTTAACGACGGCTGTCAGGTATTGGGCCTGCCAAGCCGGCTCGATCTGGCTGGCAAATAAATAATCTAACTTCGAATTTGAGCTTGAAAATGAGTGGATAAGCCACCAGGCCCGGCGCGGCTGTATGCCTTTGGGCGATCGATGCTCTTGCCGGCGGCGGCAATGCCCGCGACGGACCTGCGCGGTCGATCGGCTCCGCGACGAGACCCTGCACTGCATCCGGCGTCGAGAACTGTCAGGCCGCGGAGCGAGTCAGCGGGACATCCCTGGCGGGAGGAGAGGGCGGCAAGGACATCGAGAACGTAGCCAAAGCGCGCGGCGTTGAAACCGTGGACCGTCTTGAGTTTTCCGTCGGGTTGCAGCGATTCATCGGACAGGACATCCAAGCGGGGTGCCTCCGACGGATCTGCGTGGCCAAGACTGGGACCCGCGGACTGTGACCCGCAGCGCAAACGTCCACGCGACGCACCGCTTGGATGGGGGGGGTACTACGGCGGAATTTCCTTGCCCGCCCAGTCGAACACCCGGCCGGACTGCAAGGGCGTCAGGCCATCGACAACGTCGAGCAAGCACCGCGCCGCGTGCTCGGCCGTGAACAACCGTCCGTCTGCAACGTTGACCTGGAATGGCCTGGATAAAGCCGTATCGACGGTTCCCGGATGGAGACCGACGCAGATCGCCTGGGGCCGCCTTACTGCAAGCTCGATGCTGAGGCAGCGGATGATCTGGTTCAGCGCCGCCTTGGACGCGCGATAGCTGTGCCATCCACCGCTCCGATTGTCGCTGATGCTGCCGACGCGAGCCGATAACATTGCAATCACGGCGCGGCGGTTCCCTGCCAGATGCGGCAGGACATGCTTTGCGACGATTGCCGGACCGATCGCGTTGATCTCGAAGGCGCGGCGCATGGGTGCCGGATCGATCGAGCGCCAGGTTTTCTCTGGTCCACGGTCGCCATCGTGCAGCAGACCCGTTGCTACGATCGCCAGATCGACCTCGGCAAGGTTGCCGGCAGCCGTTTCGATCGTGGCCTCGTCCATCAAGTCTATTCGGGCTCCAGATACCTTGGCGCCTGTCGCCGCCGTTTCTGAGCGCGACCAGCATGTTGCGTGTGTGATGCGCGGGTCTGCTGCGAGCAAAGACACGAATGCAGCCCCAAGACCACCCGAGGCGCCGACGACCAGGGCATGCATCCGGGGTCTCCGCCCTATCTTGCGGCAATCGTTGCCAGCAAGGTCGGTCCAAACAGATTGAAACCTGCAGCCGACAGAATGGCCGTGAACGTCAATGCCATACCGGTCACGCGAAATGTGAATGGCTCGTGCTCCTGGCTCACGCCCACGGCGTGAACGGTGCGCCCGATCAGCAGCATCAGGCCGATCGCGTGCAGTACCAGCACTGGAGCAGACTGCAACTCGGCGAGCGTCATCAGTACGAGCGCCAACGGGGCGTACTCGGCGCAGTTGCCCTGTACGCGCAGCCGCCGCAGCAATGCCTTGTCGCCGCCGTCGCCGAGCACGACCCGCGCGCTTCGGCGAGCCGCGATGACGCGCGCGCTCAACGCCACGAAGAGGATCGCGATCAGTCCGGCGTAGATTGGTGTAACGGACATGCAGGTCCCTCGCTCAGCTACGATTGGCGATCGAACCCTTCGACGCCAGCTCGATCAGCAGCGCCAGGGTTGCGCGCCCGGTGCTGGAGAACGGATCGAGCTCCGCCTTCTCTGAAAACTTCAGTAGTGCGGTGGAGTTCACGGAATCGATGTTCACCTTGCCCATGTTCCAGTTGCCGAAATGACGTTCGGCAATCTCTTCAAAATGCAGAAGCTGGAGCGAGGTGTGGCGATTGTCCGTGAAGAGTATTCCCAGCAGCGTGCTTACCGTCTCGCGACCGCCTTCCAACACCTGTACGAACGTACCGTTGCTGTAGCAGAGCAGCCCCGTGATGCCGCGCGGCGGATTGTTCTTGCGCGACTTCTCGAGGATCCCCTCGAGCGCATGCGGCGCCAGCAGCTCGACGGCGCGGCTGGCGTAAAGGCAACGAACGAGCATGGGGAGCCTCAGGTTTTGAGAGAGATGATAGACAGGAACTCGCGTCGCAGCGCCGGATCCTTCAGAAACGAGCCGCGCATCACGCTGTTCACCATCTTGGTCGCCGTGTCCTTCACCCCGCGCCAGTGCATGCAGAAGTGGTCCGCCTCCATGACGATCGCGAGGCCATCGGGCTTCACCATCTCCATCAGCAGCTCAGCCATCTGCGTGATGGCCTCCTCCTGGATCTGCGGGCGGCTCATGATCCAGTCCGCGAGACGGGCGTACTTCGATAGGCCGATGAGATTGGAGTGCTGGTTCGGCATCACGCCGACCCACAGACGGCCCATGATCGGGCATAGATGATGGCTGCACGCGCTTCGCACAGTAATGGGGCCGACGATCATCAGCTCGTTGAGGCTCGCCGCGTTCGGAAACTCCGTCACGGGCGGCGCGGGATGGTAGCGGCCGCGGAACACCTCATTGATGTACATCTTAGCCACGCGTCGCGCCGAGCCCTGCGTGTTGTGGTCATTGTCGATGTCGATCACGAGGCTCTCGAGCACGCCCTTCATCTTGGCCGCGACCTCGTCGAGCAGCTCCTCGATCTCACCGGCCTCGATGAAGTCCGCGATGTTGTCGTTGGCGTGGAACCGTTGTCCGGACTGGAGGATGCGCCGGCGGATTCGCTCGGAGACCGGCGCGCGGAGCTTGCTCTCGGGCGGTGTACAAGAATCGTCCATTTGTCACTCGCCCTCGATCGACGGTAAGCGTTCAGCTGAGCACCTGCGATGGTCAACGTTTCAGACCAAGCATCGGATCACTCGACGCGCGCGCCTCAGCCAATTGGCAGTGCGGCATGGTCGGCGCTGGTTGATCCAAAGCAGATCAGGCTTCGTTCACCTCAACACCTGCCACGCAAGAACTCCTCAACGGTTCGCCGATCGTAGCCGGTTCTCGCAGCTAGCCCGGATTATGCACCAGACCTTGGAAAATCGTTGGCAGTTGTGGTGCAAGTGGCGAGATTCACGTAACAATTCGGTGTCGAGACGAAGAGTGCCGCGTATCAACGCTACGCCACAACCGCCATGACCCAAGATACCCCAGCCG
>CAMDPA010000542.1 GCA_945903565.1 Devosia equisanguinis
CCGCACTCGAGCCTCGACGGCATGACGCCCGATCGGGCATACTTCGGACCACACTGCATCCTGCCGATCCGCTCGGCAGTCTAACCCCGGCAGAGCCTCCACTTATCGCAGCGGAAAATCTGTCCGAACAAGCGGGGCCACCTCAAGACCTCGATTTTGCCCGCGGCGCTGTTTCCGCGCCTGGAAACGCAGCTGCGTTTCGGCCAGCATCTTTACCCTGTGCTCGCGGACTACGGCTGCCTCGTCACCCGCGTGGATGAGACGATCGGCTTGGATGCGGCGGACGCTTTAGTTGCAGCACCACTTGGCATCGAGACGGGACGGCCACTGTTGTATGTCGAGCGGCGCGCGATCGCGCTGGACGACATGGCGGTGGAGTGGCGCACCGCCAAATATTTAGCTGACGCGGTTCGGTACGCGAGCGGCGGCGGCTGAGCCGGCCTGTCGCCCCCGGCTCGCACTTGCTACTTCTGTTTGAGCAGCGCCTTGGTCAGCTCCAGCACCGGCACCGGCGTCTGCATCACCTGGCGCGTCACGCCGTCCATTTCCTCGCCGTCGGCGCCAAAAAGCATGATCTCACGTTTGGCCATCGCTTCGTTGAAGGCCTTGTCCGCCATCATCGCCTGGAACGCCTTGCGCAAGGCGTTGAGCCGTTCCTAGGGAACGCCGGGTGTGGTAATGACCGAGCGGCCAATTTCCGACGATGCGGCAATGGCGGTCAACACCCCCTTGCCCTCTGGCGTCAGGCCGAGTTCGGCCAAGGTGGGCACGTGCGGCAACTGGGGATGACGCTTCAGCGCCGTCTGATAGAGGATCGGTGCCGCCTTTTCCTTGACCCAGGCGGGTTGCCGCTGGAGCAGAAACGGCAGGCCGACCGAGCCGATCATATCGACCTCGCCACGCTCGGCAGCCAGATAGATGTCGGCGCTACCGCCATAGCCCGAGACGATCTTGAACTTGGCACCTGCGTATTTGACGAGCGAGGTTGGCACGAGGAAGCCAGGCGATGCACCGCCTGTCGCGCCGACCACGATTTCCTTCGTGCGCGCATCCTCGAACGTCTTGAACCAGGCGCCAGGCTTACCGGTGCCGACATCCACGTTGTCGAGGAGGCGTCCGATATACGGGAGTTGCGTGACGTCGAATGTGGCGGGATCCTCGTTCATGGCGGCATCGAGCGGCAGCGTCTGCGACAGCATTCCAAACGACGTGCCATCCTTTGGCGCGACGCTATAGAGATACTTGGCGGCGACGAAGCTTCCCGCGCCCGGCATGTTCTGCGCGATCACCGTCGGATTGCCCGGCATGAACTTGCCGAACTGCTCGGCGAAGACGCGCCCGTAAATGTCGTAGCCGCCGCCCGCCGCATAGCCGATCACGATGCGCAGCGTCTTGCCCTTGTAGAAGTCGGCGACCGGATCGGCGCGGGCGCTGTCCACCACCGGACCTGTGATTGCCAGTCCCAATGCCAGCCGAGTGAAGATCGCGCGGCATGTACTCAGGTTCATAGTCGATCTCGATTCCTATTGGGGATGACGTGGGTTGCAATAGCCCTTTTCGGGCGTATTGCACCATTGCAACGTAACCGGTGCACTACGCCAAAGTTGGCTCTTGCACCCTACGGCACTCTGCTTTCGCTAAACGTGCTGCCCTTCGCCGAGCGGGATGTCGCGCATCGTGGAGGGTGCGAACAACTCTTCGACTTTCAGGCGGCGGAAGGTCAGGGCGTGCTCGTGCGTGTACTGGCACAACGCCTCCAGCGTGGCGCGATTGGCATCGACGCCGTAGGAATACCAGTCCTTGCCGAACACGCGCTGCTCCTCCTCGATCATCGGCTGCAGCCAGGCGAACGAGGCCTTCGGCGAGCCGGCGTCGAGCAGCATGCGATAGCACCGCTCCTTGGCCGCGCAGAACGCCTTGTAGAGCGACAGCGCCACCCACGGATCGGCCTCATAGATCTCGCGCTTGATCGCCACGGTGTGCATGATCGGATAGATCTTGGTACGCGTGTAGTAGTCCTTCTCCAGCTCGACGTAGTTGGGAAACAAGCGCAGCACTTTCGGGCTGTTACGCCGGAACGCGAGCGGATTGTTGGCCGTGATCATGAAGTCGAGCTCGCCGCTTTCGACGAGATCGCCAAGCTCCGTTCCCGGCGGCGCCTGCTCCAGCGTCACGCCCTTCGGCAGGCCGTGCGCGATGCGGCTCGTGCGGCCCTGCAGCCAGCTCAGCTTCGACAGATCGACGCCGTAGTCGTGTTGCATCAGGCCGCGCATGTAGACCGCGGCGGTCATCGAATATTCCGGCACGCCGCCGCGCTTGCCCTCGAAATCCTTCGGGCTTTTCAGGACACCGCCGAACTTGTCGGGGTTGTAGAAGAAGTAGGCGTGGCGGAACACGCGGCTGGGAAACACGGGGATCGCGATGAACGGCGGCTTCTCGCCCTTCTCCAAGGCAGCTGCGACCGTCGTCGTGTAGTTCGACATCGACATTTCCGAGACGTCGAACTCGCGATACTGCAACTGCCGCCAGAAGATCTCAGCGGGCTGCAGCGGCAGATACGTGATGTCGATGCCCTCCGCCCGCACGGCCCCATCGATGATCGGCTGCGTGCGATCGTAAGGCCCGCAGGCCAGCGTGAGGCGAAGATTTGCCATGGTGAGGGCTCCGTGCGCGGTGTGGCGGGGTGAAGCCGGTATTGTGGCAGGCTTGCGCGGGGTGGGGCAAGGGTGTGGGTCGGACAGGTGGGCCAATCTACTAGATGCGGAAACTAAAACCGTGCATTGCTTGACATTCCTTGAATCCTCCCACCACCACTAGCAAATTATCGCTCGATGGCCAGACGACTGCGGAATTTTCGCATGATCACACTTACCGGGATACCGATAGCCGATTTGAGGCCGAACACTTCACGCGCGTTAGCGTACGGAGGCTGCGATGACCGAGGTCACCGATCACAAGAAGTTAAAGGTTTTTGTCTCTTACTCTCGCAAGGATAGTGCATTCGCCAAGGAACTCGTCGCGGGGCTGGAACTCACGGGCTTCGATCCGTTCATCGACCAGCACGACATCGCAGCAGCCGAGGACTGGGAAGAGCGGCTAGGCGCACTCATCCGCGATGCCGACACGGTCGTCTACGTGCTTTCACCGAACTCGGTCGCTTCAGTGCGCTGCCAATGGGAGGTGGACAAGGCGACCGCCATCGCAAAGCGCTTAGGACCGATCGCAGAATAACCGCTACGAGTTCCCCGGTCTGCGTGGGCTGATTGTATAGAGAGACGGCTCCACAATTTCGGACGGTGCGATGAGTGGAATCTCTGCCTGACAGCGCGCACGGTTGTGCGTGCGAATCAGGAGCCAGAATGACGAAGCGAACACGCCGGAA
>CAMDPA010000543.1 GCA_945903565.1 Devosia equisanguinis
GCAAGGGCCACTTTGGCCTTGAAGTCCGGTGAGTGGTTCCGGCGTGTTCGCTTCGTCATTCTGGCTCCTGATTCGCACGCACAACCGTGCGCGCTGTCAGGCAGAGATTCCACTCATCGCACCGTCCGAAATTGTGGAGCCGTCTCTATGTTGTCGAGGAAGGCCGACAAGACGAAGATCAGGATTAGCAGCGCAAAACCGCCCAGCCAGCCGTCGGGCAAAATCGCCGGCATGGCCTCGGGTGCATTGCTCTTTTCGAAATGCCGCGCCAGCAGTGCGAAGCCGACAAGCAGCAGAAACAGGTTCGACAGAATAATGGCCTCGTCACCCATGTGGCTCACGAAACCGCCGATCCCACTACCGAACTTGAAGCCGGTGAAGAGGATCTTGTAGAGCGCGATCACCACCACGCCGGTCAGGGCCACCGGCAGCGTGTAGTTGTGGAACAGCGCCACGCCGAGCAGCGTCAGGGCAAACAGGATGAAGTCGACGGGAATGCCGAACAGGTAGAGCGGTTCAGGTGCCGCTCCACCGGGCCCAACAGCGAGCGCCGGGTTGGCCATCGCAACCGTGAACGCGCCGAGCGCAAGAAGTGCGAGCCAGCCTCTTGCGAGGTTGAGCGTCATTGCCGGCATCTGTATTCCCCCCAACATTCCAGGACCGCAGTATCGAATGCCGTCCTCAATTCATCTGACAACCATGACAGGCACGGTTGCCTTGTTCAGCACCTTTTGCGCAACGCTGCCGATCAGTGCACCACGCAGGCCACTGTGCCCGTGGGTCCCCATCACGATCAGGTCGCATCCTCGACGTTCAACCGCCTTGAGGATCTCGTCCTCCGGGAAGTCGCTCGTCGCATGAACGCCGGCAAAGGCTACTCCGGCATCCTTGCAAGTCTTCTCCACGAAACCGAGCGCCTTGGCCGTGGCCTCGTCGATCAGCTTCTGATGCTCCTCCGGCTGGGCGTATCCGACCGGTAGGTTGTGCCGGTAAATGATCGGCGTGGCCGGTGGTGCGGCGAAGAACGCCGTAATCTTGGCTCCCACCGCTTTGGCCAACGCCACGCCCTTCACCACCGCCTTCTGCGACAGCTCCGAACCGTCCGTCGGCACCAGGATATTCTTGAACATTGCGCTTGATCCTTTTTCGGTTTCGGCCCGCCCACACTAGGGCGCGCGGGCCGATCCGACCTTGATCATGCGCAACTACTTCACGTACGGCAGAACCCACACCAGCATACCGATCGCGTAGCAGATCGCCGAGCTGACGATGGTGAACGGGATGCTCCAGGACAGGAACTCCCGGAGCGAAACCTTCCGATCCTCCTCTTTCTCGGCGAGTCGCAAAGCGACGTAGAGGGCCGGCGCGCCGGCGACCGTCAGGTTGGAGCCGAGCGTGCCCGACCACAGCACCATCCAGTACAGCGGCCACTGCGGGATGCCGTCCTTGCCGAGTTCCTTGATCATGTTGAGGAAGGTCAGGATGTAGGCGTCATGCTCGACGATGCCGACGATCGGGATCGTGACCCAGTAGAGTACTGTGGTCGCGAGCGCGTAGTTCTCCTTGAACATCGGCTTCATCCAATTCGCGAACATGTCGAGAATGTGGGTCTTCTCCAGACCGCCGACCAGCGCGAAAAGGGCGATGTAGAACAGGATCGCGCGCCAATCGACCTCCTGCAGGATGTGCTCGAATGTCGGCGCATCCTTCAGCCTCGAATGCATCATCTCGACGATGAAGACGGTGATCACAGCGCCGGTCAGCGCGATGAAGCCGAGCGACGTGCCGATCCATTCCCGCGCGGCCATGCCAATCACTGTCAGCAGGAACATGCCGCAGGCGATCTTGGCGAACAGCGGGTCGGGAATATCCGCCTTGATCGAAGCGATCCCCTCAGGCGTCGACTTGCCGACTTTGCGGAAGCCGTAGATCCACATGAATGCCAACGTGATCGTAAAAGTGACCAGCAGGATCGGGAAGGACGACGGCCGGCCCTGGTGCCAGATGAAGTCGAAGAACTCGGCGCCGGCGACGGAGTGCAGCATCTGCGGCGGCAGGTCGCCGATGATCAGCGCCGAACCCATGAAGTTCGCCGAAAAGCCGATCATCAGGACGAGCGGCGTCGCGGGAATGCCCATGGCGCGGGCGAGCGGCAAGGCAACGGGCGCCATCATCAGAATGCAGACGACGTTGTCGATGAACATCGACAGCAGGCCGGTGAGCATCGACAGGATCATGACGAGCAGCCCCGGCCGACCGCCGGACCACTCCAACGCCTTGACCGACATCCAGCTCGGCACGCCGGACTTGCCGAAGTAGCCGGCGATGATCCAGATGCCGATCAGGATGGCCATGACGTTCCAGTCGACGAGCTTGGCCGCCTCGGCGTCCGTCATCGTCCCCATCACGATCATGATGGTGACGCCGAGCAGGGCGGCGACGGTGGCGTCGAGCTTGTTGATGACAATCGCGATGATCGTCGCCGTGAAAACGGCGAGCGTCATCCACTGGACCATCGTCAGGCCCGCATAGGTCATGGCAGTTGTCATGGTTTCCCCCCAGTGACGTTCGAGCTGGAAATGATGGAAGTTTGTGCTGGCCGAATGCGCCAACTCATCGGTTGCGTCGCCGCGAGGTGGAGCTTGCTTCGCAGGCGGTCGCCGCGTCGCAGATGCGCGCGTTGCCGAGTTCGGAACTGACGAGTGAACGCGCCGGCCGAAGCCGGGCAGAATTGACCGAGCACGAGTGGACACTCCTAAGTGTGTCCAGTCCGACATCGCAGCTCAATGCTGCCAGAGGGGCCCGGTCTGGAAGGCGTTACAGGAATATCGCTAGCGGAGCTTTACTGCGCGGTGAATTCGTGCCGATCGGGTGGTAGTTATACGGGTTAGTCGATCAAAGCAGGGTCAATTTCCGATTAGAAACGAGCAACATCCGGCCGGATGTCGCCATCCGATTGCGACATCTAAAGCGTCGGCCTTATGGCTAGTGTTGCGGTGCAGACGCACGGCACCGGGCGCACGCGGCTCAATCGGCTAGGAAAACAGCCCGACGCGTGTGGAAGAAGCGGAGGGACGATGCTTTCGGGGCGGCCTCGGAGGTCGAAACTGTTCAGGGTGTCAAACGCCCCAGCCGGATCGACTGCCGCACCAGCACAGCGACGCCTTCCGCTTGCATCTTCTCCATAATCTGAACGCGGTAACTTTCCACGGTGCGCGAGCTGATCTCCAGCCGCGAGGCGATCGCGTGGCTGGTACAGCCCTCGACGACGAGGTCGAAGACTTCCCGCTCGCGAGCCGTTAGCGCGCTGAAACGTCGCTCCAGGTCGTCGATCGACTGCCGAGCGGCAAGCCTCGCGCACGCGTGCGCGAGACAGCG
>CAMDPA010000544.1 GCA_945903565.1 Devosia equisanguinis
GCGAACCTATGAGAAAGGCATCAAGGTCAGCAAAGCCGAGTTGGCGGCGGTCAAGCTTGTCGGCGATGACTTCCATCCCGAATGGAACTATACAATCAGCCCACGTAGACCGGGGACCTCGTAGCGGTTATTCTGCGATCTGTCCTTAGCAGAAGTCAGGCTGGCCGAAAGTTGCCGCCGTGCCACGGACGGCCCTTATCCCCTAAACCGTGACCGGGATCCCGGGGCGAGCCCAGGCGCTAGACAAGCCGGCCGATAACCCCAATTAGCACTCTCAGCTTGACAGTGCTAACAGGCTGCAACATATACCACGCAGCGAGCCGTGCCCGGACTGGTGTCCGCATACTCACATTGGTCCGCGCCGCTTATCCACGCCCGAGATGCCGCACAGGCAGCCGGGGCGCGGCACTATCCAGACAATCAACACCCTACGAGGTTGAACCCATGAAGTTTCGCCCTCTGCACGATCGTATCGTTGTGCGGCGCACCCAAGAAGAAACCAAGACCGCGGGCGGGATCATCATCCCCGATACGGCCCAGGAGAAGCCGATCCAGGGCGAAGTTATCGCCGTCGGCCCGGGCTCGCGCGACGAGGCCGGCAAGCTAATTCCGCTCGATGTGAAGATCGGCGACAAGGTGCTGTTCGGTAAATGGTCGGGCACCGAGGTCAAGATCGACGGCAAGGACCTGCTCATCATGAAGGAGAGCGACGTCCTCGGCGTAATTGAAGGCAAGGCCAGCGTCCGCGCGGCGGCCTGAACGGAGGGGTCTGACCTTACGGGTCTGACCCCATCTCACAATTCGGCTGGCGCAATCGCAGGCCGCTCCCATCATTCGATATGTTTCTGCATGGGATCACCCCGCAGGGTCTGACCCACACTCAAAGGACTCCCCTCACATGGCAGCCAAAGACGTACGATTTTCCCAGGACGCGCGCGAGCGGATGCTGCGCGGCGTCGACATCCTCGCCAACGCCGTCAAAGTGACGCTCGGCCCCAAGGGCCGCAACGTCGTGCTCGAGAAGAGCTACGGCGCCCCCCGCGTCACCAAGGACGGCGTGACCGTCGCCAAGGAGATCGAGCTCGAGGACAAGTTCGAGAACATGGGCGCGCAGATGGTCAAGGAGGTCGCCTCCCGGACCAACGATCGCGCCGGTGACGGCACCACCACTGCAACCGTTCTCGCCCAGGCAATCGTTCGCGAAGGCGCCAAGTCGGTCGCAGCCGGCGCCAACCCGATGGATCTGAAGCGCGGCATCGACAAGGCCGTGCTGGCCGTGGTCGCCGAGCTCGCCGCCAAGTCGAAGAAGGTCACCTCGAACGAGGAGATCGCCCAGGTCGGTACGATCTCGGCTAACGGCGACAAGGAAATCGGCAAGATTCTTGCCGAAGCCATGAAGAAGGTCGGCAACGAGGGCGTCATTACGGTCGAAGAGGCCAAGAGCCTCGAGACCGAACTCGACGTAGTCGAGGGCATGCAGTTCGACCGTGGCTACATCTCGCCGTACTTCATCACCAACGCCGACAAGATGATCGCGGATCTCGACAATCCCTACATCCTGATCCACGAGAAGAAGCTGACTTCGCTGCAGCCGATGCTGCCGATCCTCGAGGCGGTCGTGCAGGGCTCGCGCCCGCTGCTGATTATCGCCGAGGACATCGAGGGTGAAGCTCTCGCCACACTCGTCGTCAACAAGCTGCGCGGCGGCCTCAAGGTTGCCGCCGTCAAGGCGCCCGGCTTCGGCGATCGCCGCAAGGCGATGCTCGAGGATCTCGCGATCCTCACCGGCGCAACGGTGATCTCCGAAGATCTCGGCATGAAGCTCGAGAACGTCGCGCTCAGCATGCTCGGCCGCGCCAAGAAGGTGCAGATCGACAAGGAGAACACGACGATCATCGACGGCGTCGGCAAGAAGGCCGACATCGCCGCACGCGTCGCCCAGATCAAGGTGCAGATCGAAGAGACAACGTCGGACTACGACAAGGAGAAGCTGCAGGAGCGTCTCGCCAAATTGTCGGGCGGCGTTGCCGTCATCAAGGTCGGCGGCGCCACCGAGGTCGAAGTGAAGGAGCGCAAGGACCGCGTCGATGACGCGCTTCATGCAACCCGCGCTGCGGTCGAAGAAGGCATCGTTCCCGGCGGCGGCGTTGCCCTGCTGCGTGCAATCTCCGCGCTCGACAAGATGCGCGCCGAGAACGAGGACCAGAAGGTCGGCATCCAGATCGTGCGTAAGGCGCTGCAGGCGCCGGCCCGCCAGATCTTCAACAACGCCGGTGAAGACGGCGCTGTGATCGTCGGCAAGATCCTCGAGAGCACGAAGTTCGGGTTCGGCTTCAACGCCCAGACCGGCGAGTACGGCGACCTCGTTGCCCAGGGCGTCATCGACCCGACCAAGGTCGTGCGCTGCGCCCTGCAGGACGCGGCTTCGGTCGCCGGCCTGCTGATCACCACCGAGGCGATGATTGCCGAGTGCCCGAAGGACTCCGGCGGCGGCGGCATGCCCGGTGGCATGGGCGGCGGCGGCATGGGTGGAATGGGCGGTATGGGTGGCATGGGCGGAATGGATTTCTGATCCGTTTCCCTGGCCGACCGCAGACCAAACGATCGAGGGCGGGACCGCAAGGTTCCGCCCTCTTTTTTTCCCGGTGCGTGTTTCACAGTCGCGCAAATCCTGACAGAATTTCACGATGAGCAGGACATCACATCATCCCTATAGTGAGGCCATCGAAGCCTTTGCGCGCGATCTCGACAAGCTCGACGCCGCGACTGCCCACGCCGTGATCGAAGAGGCGCGGGAAATGGCCCGCGCGCAGTGGCTGCGCCTGCAGATCCGCATCGGCGAGGAAAGCGGTGAGCCGCTCGATGGCCCGGCCACGATGGCAAGGTTACTGGCCGAGGCCGAAACCGACGTCCAATCCTCGCGCTGATCGTGGCAATCTACAAGCTACGCCCGCTCGCCAGGGACGATCTCAGTTCGATCCGTCGCTGGATCGCACGCGACGATCCGATCAGGACCCGCACATTCATTGTCGAGCTCGCCGAGCATTTCCAGCGAATCGCTGATCTCAACCTACGCCAACGCACCGTGACCGATCTGGGACCAGACGTGCGCAAAGCCGTGCATGGCAACTACAATATTTACTACCGATTTATCGGAGAAGAGGCTGGGGACGTGCTCATCATAAGGGCGCTCAATGCAGCACCTGATCTTAATCTGAATGATGTCGACTAGAGCGCTTTCCACTTGATGTGAATCAAAACAGTTACAGGGGATTCCCTCGGACGCGCAAATCAGATTCGGATTCCACCGGCAGCAACGGCGGGGATCGCGATGGCGAAGGGATACTCGAAAGATCTCAGGGTGCGGGCCGTCG
>CAMDPA010000545.1 GCA_945903565.1 Devosia equisanguinis
CTACGCCAAGGCCAACCCGGGCAAGCTCAACTATTCCTCCGGCGGCATCGGCAATTTCAGCCATCTCGGCGTCGAGCTGTTCACGCAGGCGACCGGCACCAAGATGGTGCACGTGCCCTTCACCGGCGTCGGCCCCGGCACGCAAGCCCTGATCGCCGGCGATGTGCAGGTGATGTTCAACAACGTCGCAACGGCGCTGCAGGGCATCGAGGCCGGCCAGCTGCGCGGCCTCGGCATCGGCGAGACACAGCGGCTTAAGGATCTGCCCGATCTGCCCGCCATCGCCGAAACCGTCCCAGGCTACGAGATGGCGGCCTGGACCGGCATCATCGGCCCCGCCGGCCTGCCCCAGCCTGTCATCGACCGTCTCGCCAAAGCGATGGCCGACCTGCTCGACGATCCCGAGGTCGTCGGCTTGTTCGGCAAGCAGCACATGGTTGCCATCCGCAAGGGCCCGGCAGCATTCACGCAGCACATCAAGGAAGACCTCGTGAAGTGGAACAAGGTCATCGACAGCGCCGGCATCAAGCTCGCCCAATAGAAGGGAGTGGGGAGTTTGGAATAGGGAGCTAATTCCGAAGTGGTTTCCCCTACTCCCAATTCCCTACTCCCCACTCCCTCACTCCAGAGGAGCCAACCCGTGTACAGCCTTCACCTGACGCCGGAACAACTCGAGATCCGCGACACCGTCCGCGATTTCGCCGCCCGTGAGATCAAGCCGCTTGCCGAAAAATCGCAGCGCATGGAAGCCGTCGACCGCAGCCCGATGGAAGGCGTGCTGACGCAAGCCGCCGAGCTGGGCCTGCGCACCCTGTCCTTGCCCGAGGACATGGGCGGCGCCGGCGCCGACGCCCTCACCAGCGTCATCGTCGCGGAGGAACTCGCGTTCGGCGATCCCGATACCGCGTCGATCCTGGCCGAAACCTCGCGCCTCGCCCGCGTGCTGATCGGCGAGCTGATGTCGCCGGCGCAGCGCGCAAGCTGCCTCGCTTCGCTGCAGAAGAACCCGGCAAGCCAGCTCGCCTGGGCCTCTTCGCTCACCGGCACCGATCTCGGCGTCAACTACCATCACCCGGCCCCGCCCGCTCAAATGAGCGTCACCGCGACGAAGTCGGGCAACAACTACGTGCTCAACGGCGTCAGCCGCGGTGTCGCCAATGCCCCCACCGCCGCCTTGATCGCCGTCAGCGCCACCACCGACGCCAAGACCAAACTCGCGAGCAAATCCCTCACACTGCTTGTTCCGCGCGGCGCTGAAGGCATGACCATCAAGACGCACGCTTCCGGCCGGTTCGTCGGCAGTAACGGCGACATTACTTTCGACAACTGCAAGATCCCCGCCGACCACCTCCTCGGCAAACCCGACGCTGGCGCCACCGTGCTCGCAACCCTCTCGCGGCTCGACGCCGTGCCGATCCGCCAGGCCGTCAACCTCGGCATCGGCCGCGCCGCCTATGAAGCCGCGATCGCTTACGGCAAACTGCGCGTGCAGGGCGGCCGCCCGATCATCGAGCATCAGGCGATCGCCCTCAAACTCGCCGACGCCGCCGTCCGCCTTGAAACCGCCCGCGCCGCGATCTGGGCCGCCGCCTGGGCCTGCGATCACCCCGACGCTCGATCCGACGGCAGCCAGTCGCACCTCCCGCTTGCCGCCATCGCCCGCATCCACACCGCCGAAACGATGTACCGCGTCGCTAAGGATTGCGCGGAGTGCTTCGGCGCGATGAGCGTGATGCGCGACATGCCCCTGCACAAGTTCGTCGAAGACGCGCGGCGCTTCCTCCACGCCGACGGCGGCATCACCGAACCCAAGCTCGCGCTCGCCGAAGCGATCGCCGGGTTCAGGCGGGATTAGATGTCGGACCCTCTGGGTCCGACACCATGTGCATACCTCGAGGTTGAGCGGTTCCATCGCCATCCTTGAAAAGTTTGAATTGGTGTCAGACCCGGAGGGTCTGACACCTTGCTCGGCCAAGCCCGTCTTATGAGGACCCCACGATGGACTTCTCCCTGAACGAGACCCAGCTCGCCTGGCAAATGAAGGCCCGCAAGTTCGCCGCCGAGGAGATCGCCCCGATCTCGCTCGCCCGCGACGCCATCCTCGATCCCAAGCACACCTGGGACTGGGACATCATCAAGAAGGGCTCCAAGCTCGGTTTCCGCACGGCCGTCGTGTCGCCCGCGTTCGGCGGCCACGGCATCGACTTCGTGACGCAAGCGCTCGTGATGGCCGAACTCGCCAAGGCCGACAGCGCGATCTCCAAAGCCTTCAGCCAGTGCTGGAAGTGGAGCCACCTGATCTCCACCGTCTGCAACGAGGACCAGAAGAAACGCTTCCTCAAAGCCTTCATCGAGGACGACACGTTCGTGCTCGGCAAGGGCATCACAGAACCGACCGCGGGTTCCGACAACCGCATCCCCATCGACGACCCCAAGGCCGGCGTTCGCCTGCGCGCGGAACGCCAAGGCGACCACTGGATCCTCAACGGCGAGAAGGCGTTCATCGCCAACGGCGGCGTCGGCAAACTGTTCTTCCTCGACGCGCGCACCGATTCCAGCGTGCCGATCCGCGACGGCGTCACGCTGTTCCTGATCCCCGCCGACACGCCCGGCTTCCGCTTCGGAAAGCAGTTCAACAAGGCCGGCTGGCGCTTCTATATGAATGCCGAGCTGATCTTCGAGAACGCCCGCGTGCCCCACGCCAACGTCATCGGCGAAGTCAACGGCGCGTATCGCAAGAGCAAGGGCGACACCTCCGGCGGCGACCTGTTCGGCGACCTCGAGCTTGCCGCCAACGCCGTCGGCGTCTGCGATTGCGCGGTCGAGCAATCGCTCGCTCTGGCGCGCACGAAGGAGCAAGGCGGCAAGCTTCTCAAGGAGCAGCAAAGCGTGCAGCTTCGCATCAACCGCATGATGGCGCTCACCGAAGCCCTACGCGCCCTCGTCATGCGCGCCGCCTGGGAGCACGACCAGAAAGTCCACGCGCCGACCGCGGCGTTGGCGATGAACTACTCGACCGACGTGCTGCAGGAAGTGACCGAACTCAACCTCTCCAACCACGACGACGCCAGCCCCGAAATGGCCGTCCACGCCGACAAACTCGTCCGCGACAGCTCCGTCTGGAGCCACCTCGCCGGCGACAGCGTGCAGCGGATGCGTACGGTACGGCGGATTATCAAGTAGGGAGAGGCAGTAGAGGCCGTAGGCTCTGATGTCCCTTGTCAAGCGGTGCGGGCGTGGCTTGGCGGCCGTGCCGCGGATGCGGTCGGATAGTGTAGGGCAGGATCGCGCAGAAGGGGAGGCGGAGCCGGAGACGTCGGTTGGCAAGCTCTGATACGCGGGTTGGAT
>CAMDPA010000546.1 GCA_945903565.1 Devosia equisanguinis
GTAAACGTCCAGAAACTTCTCCATTCTCCGGTCCTCGTCACACTTGGCCCGGCTCATCCAATCCCCCCAATGCTGCGCATTGAGAGGATCACGGATTACCGGACATATCGTGTGCTACTGGAACCGGACAACTCGTGTGCTACCGACAATCTTCTCCCTGCGTACTTGTCCGCCGTCCGGCATGCCCTATCATGCCGGGGGCGCACAACGCTCATTCGGTCACTTCTCGAATTTTGGGGCATCCATACCATGACGACAGGCATGTACGCGGCGGCATCGTTTCGCAGTATCGCAGCGGTGGCATTGGCCGCTCTGGCGGTGCCGACGTCCGCGCTGGCGCAGGGCCCCGCGGCCTATCCGGCCAAGCCCGTGCGCCTTGTCGTGCCATCGCCGCCCGGTGGTGGCACTGATACGATTGGCCGGATAACCGCGGATGCCCTATCGAAATCGATGGGGCGGCAGTTCGTGGTCGAAAACAAGCCGGGCGCGGGCAACGTCATCGGTACCGACTACGTCGCCAAGGCCGCCCCTGACGGCTACACGCTGTTGATGTCGGCAAGCCCGCTCACGATCAACCATCTGACGTCGCCGAAGATGCCCTACGACGCGGTTGCTGATTTCGCGCCGGTCTCGATGATCGTGTCGGTGCCGAGCGCGCTGGTGGTCTATCCGGGCATGCCGATCAAGACCGTGGCCGAACTGATCGCGCTCGCCAAGGCCAAGCCGGGCGAGCTGAGTTACGGCACAGCCGGTATCGGCACCAATCCGCACATATCCATGGAGCTGTTCAAGACGATGGCCGGCGTCGACATCCTGCACATCCCCTTCAAGGGGATTGCCGCATCGATGACGGACATTCTGGCCGGCCGCTTGTGCTGCATGATCGCCAACGCGCTGTCAGCCAAGCCGCACGTCGACAGCGGCAAGTGGCGCGCGATCGCCGTCACGAGCGCGCAACGTCTCGCCACGATGCCGAACGTGCCGACGATCGCAGAAGCTGGCGTGCCCGGATATGAGTCGCTGCAGTGGTTCGGTTTGTTAGCCCCTGCTAAGACGCCCGAGCCGATCGTCACCGCGCTGCACGCCGAGATCACGAAGGCGCTCGCCGACCCGCAGATCCGCGCCCGCTTGCTGGCCGATGGCGCCGATCCCGTCGGGTCGAAGCCCGCCGAGTTCGCCGCGCATATCAAGGCCGAGATTGCCAAGTGGAACGAGCTTGCGAAGGTCGCGAAGCTGAAGCCGGAGTAGGTCTCGTCGTTGGCCCTCACCCTAACCCTCTCCCCGCTGAAAGGCGGGGAGAGGGGATGTGTTACGTTGCTCTCGCGCGATTTCTTTGCCGCGATCGAACTCCGCGCGGCGGCGGGCGATCTCTTCCGGCGATAGGCGCGCGATATTGGAATAGTCGAGCTTCCAATCCGGGCGGCCATTCCACTTCAGCGGCGATTGCATTGTCGTTCGCGGTTGCGTTGCCGATGCCAGGAGACCCAGCGCCAAGTCCAGCGTCTCGTCCTGCGACGCGATATCGTTTGGCCGGCCGGCGGCATTGCCGAGGGGGAAGTCGGAGAACAGCAGTCGCGGCACGCCGACGTGCTCCACGATGTCCCGAGCGCAGCCCATCACGACAGTGGCGATGCCGGCGGCCTCCAGCGCGCGGGCGGCTAGGCTTACGGTTTGGTGGCAGACGGGACAGTTGGGGATCAGCACAGCGGCATCAGCGCCGTCGGCCTGGCAGCGCGCGACGATGTCGGGGCAGTCGGTGTCGAGGGTCACGCGGTGGCTGCGGTTGGTCGGCGCGCCGTGAAAGCATGGCGTCAGCGCGCCGATCCGGCCACGCGATGCCGCGCGTCGAAGGGCGGGCAGCGGGAAATAGCTGCCGGGATCCTCGGCGGTGGTATGCGCGCGGTCGATCGCGATGTGGGATATGCGCAGATCGTGATCGCGGGCCGTGTCGCGGGAGTAGACCGCATGGAATTTCGCCGCGGCATTGTAGGGCGCGCCGGGGCCCTGATCGCCCTTGTCCGGTTGGAAGGGGGCAGCCGTCGTAATGAGCGCAACGCGGCACTGCGCGAGCGGTTTCGGCAACGGCTGAAACGGAACGTCCGCATAATGCGCCCATTCGTAGGGCGCGCCGTAACCGAGCCCTACGTAGTAGTCCCGGATACGCTGGAGATAGGGGATCGGGGCATCGTGGGCTTGCCTCGTCGTCATTGTCGCCTCCGCACGCGCAGCACACGCGTGTCACACCAAGTCGTGAACCAATGCTAGCACGAGTTGAATTCTCGAAGTCCTGGGCTTGGCATATCGTCCCAGCAACCCGATCCGCCCGAGGTCGTGACGATCAAGGAGCAAACCAGAATGAACCGTCGCACGCTGCTGCAACTCGTGGGAGGAGTGACTTTCATGGCGCTCGCCAACGCCTCTTCCGCCTCCGCCGCTACCGGAGCAGATGCCGCGTATGACGCGTTGCTGCGCCGCTACGTGATGGCGCAACCCGACGGCGTCAATCGCGTCGACTACGCCGCGTGGAAGGCGTCGAAGAAGGACGTCGATGGTCTCAACGGCTACATCGCTTCGGCCGCGAAGTTGACGCCCTCCAAGATGCCGCGCAATGAGGCGTTCGCGTATAGGGCCAATCTGTACAACGCGATCACGCTGAAGGTCATTCTCGATCGCTTTCCGGTCGCCTCGATCCGCGACATCAAGAGCGACGGCTTCCTCGACCCGAAGGCCCATCTGGGACCGTGGCGTTCCAAACGTGTGACGGTGGAGGGTAAGTCGCTGTCGCTTGATGATATCGAGCACGAGACGATGCGGCCGACGTTCAAGGATCCGCGGGTACACTACTCCGTCAACTGCGCATCGTTCGGCTGCCCGAATTTGCCGGCGAAGGCGTGGGACGCAGCAACGCTCGACGCAGATCTCAATGCGGCCGCGCGCGACTTCATAAATCATCCCCGCGGTGTGAGTGCTCAGGCGGGCGGTAAGCTCAAGGTTTCCAGCATCTACAAATGGTTTCGGGACGATTTCGGCGCGGACGATGCCGCCGTAATCGCGCATTTCAAGAAATACGCCGGGCCGGAATTGCTGGCAAAGCTCGACAAGGCCACCATCGGCGAGGATGGGTATGACTGGTCGCTGAATAGTCTGGCGTCAAAAGCGAAGTGATGCGTTCGGCCCTATCTCTGGCGGGGTGAGGGAGAGCATACCTATCCCCTTGCCTCAGGTCCCTCAAATTCAGCGCAATTGTATGGTCTACCGGCGACAACCAGGAGTTGGCGCCATGACACAGCATAAGTCGGATGATCTGTGGCGGGATTTTCCCAAGACCGCCGCCGAGTTCGAGGCGCG
>CAMDPA010000547.1 GCA_945903565.1 Devosia equisanguinis
CTTCGACGGGGTGGCAAGCTGCGGGCGGGCTGCGGACATGGGCCTTCTCCATCCGATTCGGATGGAAGCCCATCAATCACACCGACTCACCTCTTGTGAATCCCCTTTCTCTCTCCGCAAGCCCCTTTCTCGAGCGATTGCCCTGGCGATTGACACCTTGGGGCTTGCCGGACGCCGCATTCGCGCTATGAACACCCATGCGCATCGAATATCACCGCACGCTGGTCGCCGACAAAGTCCGCAACGCCGCGTTCTATTCAGCCCTCAAGGCCGTCATCCGCCCTGGAGAAACCGTCGTTGCCGACATCGGCGCCGGCACGGGCCTGCTCGGCCTGATGGCCGTGGAGCTCGGCGCCAAGGAAGTGATCATGTACGAGAGCGCGGAGGTGGGCGGGCTCGCGCGTGAGATCCTGAAGCGCAACAAGGCCCGCAACTGCCTGCTGCTGCCGTGCCATTCGACCGAGATGGAGCGCCCTCCGCGCGTCGATGTCGTGGTGTCGGAAACGCTCGGCAACTACCCGCTCGAGGAGAACATCGCCGCCATAATGCGCGATGCCAAGAAGCGGCACATGAAGCCCGGCGGCATCATGATTCCGCGCCGCATCGCGCAGTTCGTGAGCCCCGTCACGTCGGCCCGCATCCAGACCGAACTGACCTCCTGGGATCATGTCGGCTACGGCATTGATTACGCGCCGGCCAAGGCGATGGGGCTCAACAACATCTACGTGCGCATGCTGACGCCCTCCGAGTTGCTCGCCGGCGGCAAGGCGATCGCGCAGTGGGATGCTTTCGATCTGACCGAGGCGCCGTCGAGTTCGCGCAAGGGCGAAGCGAGCTTCAAGATCCCAGAGAAGGCCACGATCCACGGCTTCGCGATCTGGTGGACGGCCGAACTCGCCCCCGGCGTGATCCTGTCGACCGGCCCCGACGCGCCGCGCACGCATTGGGAGCAGCTCTACCTGCCGCTCCTGACACCACTGGAATGCTCGCCCGGCGAAACAGTCGGCATAGCCCTGCGTTCGCGGACCTCGCACGACTATGGCACCACACTCGCCTGGACCGTGACCCAAACCGACGCCAAAGGCCGCCAGCTCACACGCCAGACGCTCGACCTGGAGAAGGGCTATTTGCCTTGACCGTGGTGTCAGACCCTCTGGGTTTGACACCATGCGACACGCCAACAATCGCGCTTCATGAACGCACGCAGCTTCGAGGTTCCGATTGGTGTCAGACCCAGAGGGTCTGACACCCTTACTTCTGCACCGGCCTCATGATGCCTCGCACCTCGGCGACCACGTCGGCAGGGGTTTGGTACAGCCCCGCGACGATCTTCTCGACCTCGCCGCCGCTCATCGGATCGATATCGAGACTGAGCTTCTTGGCCTCCGCCAATAGCTCGGGATCACGCAGCGCCGCATCGAAGGCCTGGCGCAACATCTGCTGACGCTCGGCAGGCAGCCCCGGCGGCCCGACGAACGGCCAAGCAATCGCCTGCGGGGCAAACGCCAGGGTGAGGATCATCCGCTGGCGTTCTGTCTTGGCGATGTCGAGCACCAGCGGCACGTCGGGCAAGTCGGGTGACTTTTCCAAGCCGGCCTGCATCAGCACGTGGATACTCTTGTTGGTCAGCCACTCCGGCTTGGTGCTCTTGACCGCCGTCCACGACCAGCCGCAACGGCCGTGCGCCTCGCCCTTCTCGATCGCAAGGCTCATCTCGGGGCCACCGCGATAGCCGGTGATCACCTTCATCTTCGTGCCGAGCACCGTGTTGAACACGGTGGGATAGACACCGGTGTCGGCGGAAAACGAGGTCGCGGCCGCGATGAACTCCTGATCGAACAGATCCTGCCATGTCTTGAATGGCGATTTTGCCCAGGAAATACACACGCTCACCTCCGGCCCCATGCTGCCGATCCAGAGGTATTTCAAAGCGTCGAACTTGGCTTCCGGCGCTCCGAACAATGGGTCGAGGATCGTCGAGCGGTTGAAAATGCCGATAACCGTGCCGTCCTTCGGCGCGACATTGTAGATGTGGTTGGCCGCAACGAGGCCACCCGCACCCGTCATGTTGGAGGGCACCACGGTCGGGTTACCCGGCAAGTGCTTGCCGATGTGGCGGGCGAGTGTGCGCGCGTAAGTGTCGTATCCGGTACCGGCCTGGAAGCCGATCAGCATCTGCAGCGTCTTGCCCTTGTAAAACTCGTCGGGCGGGGGAGCTTGCGCGGAAGCTTGCGGGGCAGTCAGTGCAAGCAGCGCCGCGCCGGCAAAACCGAACCGTGAGACGGGCATGGCGGAACCTCCCCGAAGTTCAGCAGAGTTCGCAAAAGTGTCTTACGCGGTTTTGCGATAAAACTCTGTTCCAGCAAGGATCTAAGCAGACCATTCGTTGGCCTTCCAACGAAAGTCTGCTTAGCAACGGCACAAGCCTACCACCACGCATCGCATTCGCTCAATGCGATTGCGCACGATGGCGCGTCGCCGCCCTCACCCGCCGTAGAGATACCGCGGCAGCCACAGCGTCAGACCCGGCCACAGATACATGATCACCATGCACAAGATCACGATCAGCATGTAGGGCATCATGCCCGCGAAGATCTGGTTGATCGTGACGTGCTTGGGCGCGACGCCCTTGAGATAGAACGCCGACATCGCAACCGGCGGCGACAGGAACGCTGCCTGCAAGTTCACGAACACCAGTACGCCCCACAGGATCGGATCGATCGCGAAATGCTTGAGCAGCGGCAAGAAGATCGGCACGAAGATCACGATGATCTCGGTCCACTCCAGCGGCCAGCCGAGCACGAAGATGATCGCCTGTGACAGGATCAGGAACTGCAGCGGCGACAGGTTCATCGACAGAACCCACTGCTCGATCAGGGCTTGACCGCCCAGGATCGCGAACACCCCAGAGAAGATCGCCGATCCCACGAATAGCCAGCACACCATGGCGGTCGTCTTGGTGGTCAGGAACACCGCCTGCTTCGTGCGCTTCCAATCGAGCGTGCCCGCCTGGAATGCGAGGAGGAACGCGCCCGCAGCCCCGACCGCGGCCGACTCCGTCGCCGTTGTGATGCCCAGCAGAATGACGGCGAGGACGATGACCGTGAGAATGCCGAGCGGTGCAATCGACGTCGTCAGCAGCTTGATGATCTCAAACCGCTCGCCGTTCATGCGCCGGTAGGTGCGTACCATCATCAGTCCCAGCACGGCAGCGATGATCGCGTACCACACATAGAAGCTGGTGGGTGGCCCAAGCTCCGCATCAGGCACTGGACCACCCAGCGGTACGGCCCCGCCGAGCTGCTCGAGCCCAGGTGGCGCCGCT
>CAMDPA010000548.1 GCA_945903565.1 Devosia equisanguinis
GAACTCGTTCCCCAAGCGGGTTGAAGGGCGGCAGCCCTTCTCGCGTAGCGAATTACTATCGAAATTGCTTTCGCTTCGCTTGGCTCACCGCTTCACATCGTTGAGCTTCCAATCGTAATCGTAGGCGTCGATCTTCTTCAGACCGGCGAGCTGCTTGCCAAGCGCCGGCCGCGCGTATTTGCGCAGATGCGCGACAACACCGTCGAAGCCCCCGAAATCGCTGGCGAACCAATCGTAGATGCTCGACGCCTGCACCTTGCCGCCGGCGAAGGAAATGCCGCGCGGGTGATTGACGAACACGCGCGCCGTGCCCTCGAGCTGCCGCTCCAAGCGGGCCGCAGTGTAGGCCTCGGGCAACAAATTCGGGCACCCCAGCGACAGGCAGTTGAGCGCATAATGGACGCGTGCGTCTTTATAAACGGGACGCAGGATCTCGTTTTCGATCTCGTCAAGGCTGAGCCGCTTGCCCGCGACCGTCGTGACCTTGGCTTTCCATGGCCCGTCCGCGGGTTGGCCCGCCGCGTCCTTCAGATCGATGTCCTTGATCGAGGCGACGGGATAGCGCTCCAGCACGATCTCGACGGTTTTTGCGTTGTAGAGGTTGATCCAGAACGCCATCTGCCCTTCGCGCGAGAGGCTGGCGGGATCGGTCTTCTCCAAGCTGGCGATGTAGGATTTGAGGGGAGCCACGCCGCGTGCTTTCCAGCTCACATAGTCGACACGGTTGATGCCGTCGCGCGCCGGCTTGACGTGGGTGCGCAGCAGGGAGTTCCAAGCCGCGTGACTGATCGCTGATTGCTTGCCCGAAGGCGCGGCCGCGTTGGCCCCTGGTGATACGCCAAGCACAGCAGCAGCCAACATGCAGACAAACACGGACATTGTCCGCGTAGATGAGACCGCCATGAATTCCTCCCGAATACGCCGCCAGTAGCGCCACGATGGACCACAGCTACGCGAATTCGGCCCGGCTGTCCGGCGCTCTCAAGAGCATGTGATCCGATGTGATCAGGGCAGGCGAGGCCGATGGGGAGACGGACTGGAAAGCACGTCGACAGTGTCGCCCAGCGCAATGCGGCCGCCTTCGATCACCCGGCAGCACACGCCGCCCCGCCAGTCCGGTGCGAGCGCTTTCAGAAGGCCGGGATGGGCCTGCTCCATCCGGCGGCAAGGATACGTCTGCGCGGTCACTTCCAGCCGCAACCGGCCGATGGAGAGTATCGCGCCGCGCGCTTGCGGCAGCACCACGCCCTCCACCAGCAGGTTGGCGCGGCGCACGATCCACGGCAGCGGCACCGGGCCTGCAAGGTCCGTCAGCTCGGCGATCGCGATCTCCCAGGCCTCGCGCGACATCACACTGATGCCGCGCGTGGGAAACTTTGCGCCCTTGTGATCGCCGTCGAGCCCCGCGCCGGCCATGACATCGGCGGCCTCGACCGTTTCCATCCGCGCGCGTGGCGCTGGCCGCCGTGCGATCCCAATCAGACAGCCGATGGCGCTCTGCGGCATCACACCCAACCCGGGATCAGCGGCACACCGATCAAGCGCGCATGGCCCCACAGCAGCATCAGGACGAACAGTCCGATGCCCAGCACCAGCACCGCGATATCGCCGCCCAAGCCCCACGTGCGCGCGCCGAGAGGGCCCAGCGCCGCGCGTCGCTTGACGGAGATCAGGTCATAAACCGCATAGGCCAGGAACGAGCCGAACAGCACGATCGAGGCGAGATCGCCGTTCACGAGAAGATGCGCCAACGCCCACAGCTTGACCGCCATCAGCATCGGGTGCCGCACGGCAGTGCGGATCCGCGAGGGAATATACGCCGCCACCAAGAGAATGAACGCCGGCAGCATCAACAGCATCGCGGCGTGGCGCATGGCCTGGGGCGGCGACCAGATTTCGGGGTTCTTGCCGGGCGTCGCGGCGAGCTTGCCGTAGCCGTAGACGATCAGCGCGAAGGCCGCGAGCGAGACGATCGAGAACGCGATCTTATAGGCCGGCTCGCCGAACCGCTCGACGAGACCGCGCCGCAGATCGGGCGCCGTGGGCACGAGGTGGATCAGGAAGAACAGCACAAGCCCGACGACGAGCAGCAGCATTGCAGGGCACTCCTAGGAAAGGGGGGAAGGGGAAGCGTTGGTAAGCATAATCCGGGTTCGGGTTCGACTATCACGGCGGAAGCGCACGCCAAATCAGATGTTTGCCACAATTCAGTGGCTACTGTGCAGTTCGGAGGGGGTGGGGCGCGCCGCGGCAAACGGCGCTCCACGGCGCATCGCTGTGTAAGAGTACCGGGGGGAATGATGCGACAGGGTGGATTGAGGGACAAGCTGGCGCGCGCAATGGCGCCCAACCCGCGAACTGAAGCGCGGTCTGAAGCGCTGCGCTCGGATTCGACGCATCGAACAACAGGGGTAGCCGCCACGCCGGCCTCGGCCCAGCTGGTGAGTGACCTGGCGCGGGCGCTACAGGACATCGTGGCGAGTACGGACAGGGCCGCATCTGCACCGGCGAACCCGGTGCAGCGGCCAACCGCGAAACAAGCCGTCACCGCGGCGCGAGACGCCGCCGAACCCGCTGTCATGCCGCAAATCCTGCAGCACCGGCCGACGACGGGCAGGGACGCCGCAACGTCGACTCCGGCTCGTTGGCGCGTAGGGCAAATCGTGGCGCCGGCGGTGCTGGCGCTCGCGCTCGTCGGGGTCGCAATCTTGATGTTCACTCCCGTCGCCAGCGTCGGGCGGCTGCAGAGCCACGTCCAGCAGGCCGCGCGTCAGTCACCGAGCCTTGCCGGGACCTTGTCCTCATCCCAGGAGAGCTCGGCCAGCCTCGATTCCTCAAGCGCTCTCAAACGCCCCACACTCACCCTCGACGATCTGCTGCTTATCGAGAAGGCGGAGTCGATGCTGGAGCGGGGCGACATCATCGGCGCACGGCGCGAGCTGGCGGAAGCCGCCTCGGCCGGCAATGCGCACGCCAAGTTCGCACTCGCCGAGACGTTCGATCCCAATATGCTGGCGGCGCGCGGAATGCGGGTGCCAGTGGCGGATGCAGGAACAGCGCGCGCGCTCTATACGCAGGCGTTGGCGGCGGGCGATGGCCGCGCCCAGCGCAGGCTGGAAGGATTGCAGCAGGCAAAGTGAAGGCAGCCGATGGGCGATGCCTCAGGGGTGCTGCCCTTAGGACGGATCGCAAAATAGCTGAATCGTGATCTGTGTGCGTGCGACCGTGTGACTCGGCAGCGCGGGATTCCTTGTCCCGGCGAACAGTCGTACGCCGTTGCATGATCGACAGACAAGCCATTCGGCAAAGATGGGAAGCCGTCG
>CAMDPA010000549.1 GCA_945903565.1 Devosia equisanguinis
CATATTGATATTGTTGAATAAAATCGAATCCACAGCAACTGTCCTTTATCTTGATATCCAGAAAACATCTCTCAAACTACTACAGGCATTAAATCTAGAATGTGTCGCTATTGACACTCGCCATTCCCTCACCGGTCAATTTGGCGAGAGAGTCCGGGCAATCGTCAATCCCCTTGTTGCTACGATGATTTACGTTACTGCGTAACGATCGAGCGCAGTCAGTAAGGGCAATGCGTCTCCACATCCGCGCAGCCGTGACCTAAGCCATGAGGGCAAACCAAGCTTACCCGTCAAACGACGCCAAGCGACGCGCTGGGCCATCGACTGCCGGAACGATCGTGAATGCCCGACCACTGGCTCAAAACAGGTTCGGGTCGCCTCGCGTGCGCTTTCGCGGTTGGGGCTTGCGCGACTTCTTGCCGGACAGAAGTCTGGCCAACCCCGCGACCGCCTTCTCCAGGCTGGCACTGTCGATGGCTGCGGGGTCGAAGTCGGAAGCCACCCGCTCGACGCACTCGGCGTGTCGCTGATGCTTGGGATCGCGGAGCGCATCGAGCATTTCCTGGTAGCCCCAAGGGCCGCCGCAATCCTCAGGTGGGCAACGACCTGTGGCCTCGAGCAACAATGGATAGTCGACACCCGGTGCGGACGGTGTCGGCGTCTCGATCTTCACGGTGTGCCGCCAGTCGTCGCCGAAGTCGTATATGTAGTCGAAGCTGCGGGCGCCTGTGTCGGCAACGAGGTCGATGAGCACCGTGCGGCTCGCCGGCAGGATGTCGTTGTCGTCCGGATCGGCCATGCCCCAGGTCATATCGCGTACCTGGATCAGCCAAGGGTGTGAGCCACTCCACCCCATTGCCGCCTGGATGACGAGATGCAGCATGTGGAGGTGAATACCGAACGGCACGGCGACAAGCCGCATGACCTTGGGCCGCACGTCGTCAAGCGTGATGCGGAGATGGACGATCTGCTGGGGGGCGTCATGCGTGATCTTTGCCATGTCGACGTTCTACTCATGCATCGGTTCGCTGCCTACAGCCGGAAGCAACAGGAAGCGGAGCTTGCCAGCGCCGGCCGACCTAGCGTGTCATCCCGATGCACATGCCTTCACGATCGAGCCTGGACCAATGAACGCTGAATATGCACATTATGAGCATTCTTGGTCCGCTGTACGCCAACCTTCTGCCGGATTGCTGCAGTGCAACATATCTCCGGTTTGGGCCAAGTGGAGAAACACTGTTTAGGCCAGACTTCGTCCGATGTTGAAGGCAAACCGACCGTCGCCTCACTCCACAATCTCCAGCTATTGCAGCCGGCCAATTCGATGGCCTAAGGCTAGGCCCAACTATTGCCATTGATACCAGAGACTGCGACGAGGCCACCGGCGACTACGCAGTCCCCCGAACGAACGATTTCAATGCCAAATATGTGCTACACAATCGGTTCGCCTATCATTCGATCCCGAGCCGAGGATCAGGGCTCTTGATGACGCGCGCTGCGCCGCGAATGCATGGCGACCCTTGCGTCGCTCTTGCTGAGCCGGCCGCTTCTAGGCCCAACCGCTACGCGAAGCTAGCAGTCGGGGAGACCGCGCGGAACTCGCGTTGGATGCGTTCGCCAGAGCGCAGGAGTTCAGCCGCCTTGGCGGCAAGATTTGGCGTGAGTGGCTTGCCGTCCCGCTTCATCACCTTGCCGCCGATCATCACCGTGTCGACGTTGCCGGGGTTGGCATACATCACGATGGCATGCGTGGTGTTGCTTGCGGCGAGCATGTTGAGATCGGTTGCCCGCAACAGCACGATGTCGGCGGCCTTGCCCGGCGTCAGCGAGCCGATCCGCTTGTCGAGATGCATCATGCGGGCACCGTCGATCGTGCCCCAGCGCAGGGCATCGCGCGTCGTCACCGAGATCGGGAACGGCACCTCGCCGGTTTTCGCGCGATGGCGCTCGCCGGCCATATGCCGCTCGGCCTGCAAGGTCATGCGCATGACGTTGAACATGTCGGCGCCATAGGCGCTCTCGATGTCCGAACCGACGCCGAACCAGCCGCCCTTCTCGCGCACGCGGCCCGACAGCGGCTCGCCGTAGACCATCTGCATCTCGACCTCGGTCGTCACGCAGAAGGTGGCGCCGTTGCCAATCAGCACGTCGAGATCGCGGTTCGTGAGCGCATTGCCATGGACGATGTTGAGCTTCGGCCCGATCAGCCCCTCGCGCGCGGCCGTGGCATAGGCCTCGGGCGCCAGCATCTTCGGGCCGGAGTGATGCAGGCTCGCGACGAGATCGAACTCACGCGCGAGCGCGAAATCGGTGAGGCACACGTTGTCCACCGCCATCTGCGGGCCGAGGATCGCGAGGCCCATCGTCACCAGCGCGTCGTCGCTCGACAGGCGCCCCTTGCGGATGCGCTCGACCTCGGCGCGCGGCATCGGGATCTCGGAATAGGGTCTCTGCCCGGGCTTGGGATCGGGCTTGGGCGAGCCGTGCAGGAATACCGCGCGGATGCCGCTCTCCAGCAGGCCGTCGACCGCGGCGTCGGAATGCGCCGGTGTGGGGTTGTTGTGGTGCCAGTCGACCAGCGTGGTGGTGCCTGAATTGATCTGGTTCAGGGCGCCGACAAGGTTGGCGATGTAGATGTCCTCAGGTCTGAAGAACGTCGCCAGCCCTGCATGCATCGCGCGGAAGTAGTTGATGCCCGCCCAGTCGCCGGCGAGCCCGCGTAGGCCGGTCTGCCAGGTGTGGATGTGCGCGTTGACGAGCCCCGGCATCACGATCATGCTCGCCGCATCGATCACCTCGGCGTTGTCGGCGGTGAGGTGCGCGCCGATTGCCGCGATCCTGCCGTTATCGACCAGCACATCGCCCTTCTCGAGATCCGGCACGGCCGGGTCCACGGTGACGATACGACCGGACTTGATGAGGGTGCGGTTGGACATCGGAGCTCCAGAGAAACAGGGAGTAGGAAGTTGGGAAAGCGGCTGCCTTCCCTATTCCCTCACCTTACCATCCACAAGCTCAACACTGGGAACGCCATCACCAGGAACGTGACCGCCACCATCATCACGACGAACGGGAAAGCGCCGGCGAAGATCGTGTTGAGGCTGACGTAGTCCTTCGGCAGCACGCTCTTGACCACGTAGACCGACAGCCCGAATGGCGGCGTCAGCAGGCCGATCTCGATGGCGATCGTGGTGACGACGCCGAACCAGATCTTGTCGCCGCCGAGCGCAATCAGCACCGGTATCATGATCGGCAGCACGATCAACATGATCGACACGGAATCGATAATCATGCCGAGCAGGAACACGACGACGAAATA
>CAMDPA010000550.1 GCA_945903565.1 Devosia equisanguinis
GACGGGTAACCGGCAGTGTCGCTAACGCGGTTCAACGGGGAACGATACAGTGGCGAAGCACATCCTCCCGCGCTAACGCGCCGCCTGGGTGGGCCCGCTGCGAAGTCCGAGGCGGGGCGGTGGAGAGCCGCTCTTTTTTACTACACTACCCGCGGATTTTCACGGCCCCGCTGCCCTGCACTGCGTTGGCGCCTGCGCCAGAGCAGAAAGTAAAACGGCTTGAGGCCTCGCCTGCTGATCGCGGGCGCGGATGCGAACGCGCGCCCAGAGTAAGACCGTCGGGCTTCGCGCAAAGGGCGCTCAGCGCCGACCTACGAGCGCACGTCAGATGCGATAGCCCTGCGGCCACACGGGATCTGTGGCTGATCTCAGCCGGCCGGAGGCGCGCCATGCTCTACGCGGATGGACGGTAATTTTGCCGGGTCTACGCTGTCTCCCCGAAAATCTCGCGGCCGATCAGCATGCGGCGGATTTCGCTGGTGCCGGCGCCGATCTCGTAGAGCTTGGCGTCGCGCAACAGGCGGCCGGTGGGATAGTCGTTGGTGTAACCAACGCCGCCGAGCGTTTGGATGGCTTCCAGCGCGACCTGCGTCGCCTTTTCGGCTGCGTAGAGAATACAGCCTGCGGCGTCCTTGCGCGTGGTCGCGCCACGGTCGCAGGCGGACGCCACGGCGTAGACGTAGGCGCGGCAGGCATTCATCGTCGTGTACATATCGGCGAGCTTGCCCTGCATCAGCTGGAACTCGCCGATGGCTTGGCCGAACTGCTTGCGCTCGTGGACGTAGGGAACGACGACATCCAGCGCCGCCGCCATGATGCCGACGGGGCCGGCCGCCAGCACCACGCGCTCGTAGTCCAGGCCCGACATCAACACGTTGACGCCCTTGCCTTCCTGGCCCAGCACGTTCTCCAGCGGCACATCGCAGTCGTCGAAGATCAGCTCGGCCGTGTTGGAGCCGCGCATGCCCAGCTTGTCGAGCTTCACGCCGGTCGAGAACCCCTTGAAGCTCTTCTCGACCAGGAACGCAGTAATGCCGCGCGGACCGGCGTTGGGATCGGTCTTGCCGTAGACGACCAGCGTATCGGCATCCGGGCCGTTGGTGATCCACATCTTGGTGCCGTTGAGCACAAAGCGGTCGTTGCGCTTCTCGGCGCGCAGCTTCATCGACACGACGTCCGAGCCGGCACCTGGCTCCGACATCGCGAGTGCGCCTACGTGCTCGCCGGAGATCAGCTTGGGCAAGTAACGCGCCCTTTGCTCGGGCGTGCCGTGGCGGTTGATCTGGTTCACACACAGGTTCGAATGCGCCCCGTAGGAGAGGCCGACCGACGCCGACGCGCGGCTGACTTCCTCCATCGCGACGGCGTGCGCGAGATAGCCGAGGCCGAGACCGCCGTGATCCGGCGATGCCGTGATGCCGAGCAGACCGAGCGCGCCCATTTTCGCCCACAGGTCCGGCGGGAACTGATTGTTGCGATCGATCGCGGCGGCGCGCGGCGCGATCTCGGCCTGGGCGAAACGATGCACGCTGTCACGCAGCGCCTCGATCTCATCGCCCAGCGCGAACGTCATGCCGGAGGTGAACATGGGGGCGGTCCTGGAATTTTTTGGCACTCCTCGATCGTGCGAACGAAGCAAGGGCGCTCAACTGCTGAGATCGATGACTTCTATCTCGCGCAACATTTCCGGCACCTTATTCGCGACGATGTCCCACACGATCTCGTTGTCGATGCCAAAATAGGCGTGTGCCACGATATCACGAAAACCAGCGATGTTGCGCCACGCGACTGTCGGCGCTCGTGCGCGTGCCTCGTTGGGGAGATGTTTCACGGCCTCGCCGATGATCTCAAGGTTTCGCACCACCGCATCGTATGTCCGCTCGTCGGCTTCGAATTGCTCCCGCGTCATGCCGTGAGTATAGCGCTGCACTTTGCTGCAGCACTGCAGGATATCGTTCCAATAGAGTTGCCACTCACGCGACACGGACAGCGTCCTGTTCAATGTGTGGGCGCAATTCCGGTCGCAAACCTCCTTCGGTCACGAGATCCACTCTCCTTGCGAGCACGTCTTCGAGAAAGAACTTCAAGTCCATGTAGCGGTCGAACGTAACGGGCGGATCGAAGGCGACGAGGAAATCAACATCGCTATCGGGCCGCGCCTGATCCCGGCTATGCGAGCCGAACAACTTCAAGCTCGCGACACCGAAACCTAGAATATCGGCATGGTGAGCAGAGAGACGTGCAGCAATTTCGTCGCGATTCATTTTCAGTCCCTATGAAGGTTGCGCCTCGGTCTGCGCCCCGAAGGGATTCACTTCATCGTCGGTATCACGAACTCCGCGCCTTCCTTGACGCCGCTCGGCCAGCGCGAGGTGATCGTCTTGGTGCGCGTATAGAAACGGATCGCATCCGGGCCGTGCTGGTTGAGATCGCCGAACATCGAGCGCTTCCAGCCGCCGAACGTGTAGTAGGCCAGCGGGACGGGGATCGGCACGTTGATGCCGATCATGCCGACGTTGACCTTGGCCGCAAAATCCCGGGCGGCATCGCCATCGCGGGTGAAGATCGCGACGCCATTGCCGTACTCGTGCTCGTTGGGCAGGCGCAGCGCTTCCGTGTAGTCCTTGGCACGCACCACCGACAGCACGGGGCCGAAGATCTCCTCCTTGTAGATCCGCATCTCCGACGTCACATTATCGAACAGGCAGCCGCCCATGTAGAAGCCGTTCTCATAGCCCTGCATGCGGAAGTTGCGGCCGTCGACGGCCAGTTTCGCGCCCTGCTTGATGCCCAGTTCGACGTAGTCGCGGACCTTTTCAAGGTGCTGCTTCGTCACCAGCGGGCCGAAGTCCGCTTCCATCGAGGTCGAGGGTCCGATCTTCAGGCTTTCGACCTTCGGGATCAGCTTCTCCATCAGCAGATCGGCGGTCTTCCTGCCGACCGGCACAGCCACGGAAACCGCCATGCAGCGCTCGCCGGCCGAGCCGTAGCCCGCTCCGATCAGGGCGTCGGCTGCCTGATCCATGTCGGCGTCGGGCATGATGATCATGTGGTTCTTGGCGCCGCCGAACGCATGCACGCGCTTGCCCGCATTCGTACCGCGCCGGTAGACGTATTCCGCGATCGGCGTCGAGCCGACGAACCCGATGCCGGCGATATCGGGATCGTCGAGCAGCGCGTCGACGGCGACCTTGTCGCCGTTGATCACGTTGAGCACGCCGGCCGGCAGCCCCGCCTCCATCATCAATTCCGCCAACATCAGCGGCACGGACGGATCCCGCTCGGACGGCTTCAGGATGAAGGCGTTGCCGCACACG
>CAMDPA010000551.1 GCA_945903565.1 Devosia equisanguinis
TTCGGCTGGGGTATCTTGGGTCATGGCGGTTGTGGCGTAGCGTTGATACGCGGCACTCTTCGTCTCGACACCGAATTGTTACGTGAATCTCGCCACTTGCACCACAACTGCCAACGATTTTCCAAGGTCTGGTGCATAATCCGGGCTAAAGGCCCCAAGGGTGAGAAGCGCCCCGCCAACGTGATCGGCAACGCCGTGAAGGTGATGAAGATCGCCACGGGCAGGGCAGAAGTCGCATTGCGCCAAAGCCGGGGCGACCGAAGACTTACAATAAGCGTGGTGAGGTTAGATGAAGTGGGTTCTTGTCTACTACCTTATTTCGGGTGAGGCGGTGACCGTGCCGGTTGAGAACTTCGATCAGTGCTTCGCATCTGCCAAGGTCGTCTACCGTGAGATTTTGCTTCGCGACGCGAAACCGGGATTATCGGACTACCTCAATGCAGTGTGCATCGAACCGGGTGGCGCCACGCGCAATGTCACATGCTTTAACATGTGGAGACCACCAGATCGGCCGACAATGAACTGCAAGGAGCGTAAGAAGAATTGAGTGAGGGTCAGGTTTCAAACTGAGACACTACCACCGCCCGCGCGGGCTTGGGCGCCACATTGCTATCTGATAGCTTGAGCAATAATCATCGGGGCGCGGAATGGCGCTCGCGCGTACCAACTCAATCGCGGGCAATCCGCCAGGATATCCAGATGTCGAACAGTTCTTCCGATCGTGTTCCCGCCGGCGCTCAGGGGCACGTACATGGTCCCGATTGCGACCATGGGCATGATCACGGCCACGAGCAGCACGGCCATGTCCACGGGCCGGACTGCAACCACGGGCATGAGCATTTCGCGCCGGTGCAGCAAGTGGTGCGCGCGGGGCCGAAAATCGGCCGCAACGATGCGTGCCCATGCGGCTCGGGTAAGAAGCACAAGAAGTGCTGCTTGGCTGCTTGATCGCGGCGGGCGTCAGCCGTTCATCCGCCACAGCGCGACGTTCAATGCGGTCGCGTAGCTTACCCACACGAGGTAGGGCGCGAACAGCAGGGCTGCGATCCGCTGCGGTCGCCAGCTTGCCCACACGAAACCGGCGATCGCGAGCCACATCGCGATGATGACCACCAGAGCCCAACCGATCTGGTGGGTGCCGAACATCACCGGCGACCACAGTCCGTTGAGCGCGAGCTGCACCGGCCACAGCCAGCGCGCGCGGCCAGCGCCTTCCGCCTGCCAGACCAGCCAGCCGGCAATCGCGATCATGATGTAGAGGACGGCCCAGACCGGGCCGAACAGCCAGTTCGGCGGGGTCCATGACGGCTTTTCCAGTGCTGCGTACCAAGCGCCGGGCATGTACATACCGGCGGCGAAGGCCACGGCGGCAACAAGGCCGATGAAGACCACCAGTGAAAGCATTCGCGACATCGGCAGCTCCCAATCGGACACGTTGTTCGGCTACCAACGATCAAGTCGCTCGATATCTATTGTGCTTACTACGTTGCGGTGGCGTCTGGAGATCACGCGGCGAATAGGAAATCGTTCGCCGCATTCTGTCACGGTGCGCCGCAAATCTGCCAGACATCCAGGCAACATCGGGCTATCCTGCCGATGACGTCGGCGAATCGCTTGGGAGGGTGGTGCGATGCGGGTGACCGCTGCACTGATAGGGTTCTCGATCGTGCTGGGTGCCGGTCAAGGCGCAGCGTGGGCACAGTCGGGCGAGAACGGATTTCCCCAGGCGGCGGCTGCAACGCCCGGGACGGCGGCTGCGCCGGCAAACGCACCTGCGCCTGCGGTGAACGCAATACCGGCGAAGGTGCTGTTCGGGGCCGCCAAGCAGGCCGCGCCGATCGCGCCGAATGCCATCGGGGGCTATGCGGGTGGATGTCTGGCGGGTGCGCGCGCGCTGCCGATCGATGGGTCGGCGTGGCAGGCGATGCGCCTCAGCCGCAACCGCAATTGGGGCCATCCGACGCTAGTCGGCTGGTTGGAAAAGTTCGCGGTGGCGGCCCAGAAGAATGACGGTTGGCCGGGCATGCTCGTCGGTGACATGTCGCAGCCGCGCGGCGGGCCGATGCTGACCGGGCACGCCAGCCACCAGATCGGACTCGACGCCGATATCTGGTTTACGCCGATGCCCAATCGCCGGCTGTCGGGGCAAGAGCGCGAGGATATGTCGGCGGTCTCGATGCTGGCGCCGGACCAGCTTTCGGTCGATGCAAAACTCTGGGATACGGCGCGGGCGCGCATCGTCAAGCGGGCGGCGTCATCGCCGGATGTGGAGCGCATATTCGTGCACCCGGCGATCAAGAAGGCGCTGTGCGAGCAGGCTTCGGATCTTGGGCCGGATAAGAACTGGCTCGCCAAGGTGCGCCCGTATTGGGGCCACCACTATCATTTCCACGTGCGGATGGGGTGCCCCAAGGACAGCGCGAGTTGCAAGCCGCAACCCGCGATTCCAGGCGACGATGGCTGCGGGGCCGAGCTCGCCGATTGGTACAAGCTGTTGACGGCACCGCCTAAGCCGCCCGGGCCGCCGAAGCCACCGCCGCCGCCGGTGACACTCGACCGTCTGCCGGCGGAGTGCCGGGTGGTGCTCGAGACCGGTGTCTCGCGCGGCGTCGTGAAGTCGGCAGTGGGAGGCGCGACGGCGCCTGTTGCGGGGCAGAGGTAGGCGTCAGTGCCAGTGGCCGCGCCTTTCTGTCCTCCGCGGGGCTAGCGCATTTGAACCGTAGAATCGCAGGTCGGGCTGAGGCCGGCAATTCCGCCGGTCGAAGCCCGACGTATCGCTCCGTAATGTCGGGCTTCGCGCAAAGCGCGCTCAGCACCGACCTACAGGAGGGGGTAGCGTCACGCCGCGCAGGCGCATGGCGTGTCATCGGGCAAGCTCGGTGTCGGCGTCGATCCGCACGGGTGGCCGGCCAAGCCACGCCGCGCGGGTCAATTGAAGGCGCGGGGTCGTGATGGTCGCGGCGTCGCGTGTCGGCGCGCGAAAACCGCTCTTTTCGAGAACGCGCCGCGCGGCATGGTTCGTCAGTCCCGCTGGGCCGCAGATGGCGCGGTGCGGGCCGAACGTGAATACCGCGTGGGCGAGGCCGCGCATGGCTTCGGTCATCAGGCCGTTGCCCTGATATCCAACGTCCAGCACGAAGCAGAGCGTCAGCGCACCGTTGCGGGTGACTGAGGTGGCCCCGCTTGTTCGGACAGATTTTCCGCTGCGATAAGTGGAGGCTCTGCCGGGGTTAGACTGCCGAGCGGATCGGCAGGATGCAGTGTGGTCCGAAGTATGCCCGATCGGGCGTCATGCCGTCGAGGCTCGATTGCGGGCG
>CAMDPA010000552.1 GCA_945903565.1 Devosia equisanguinis
TGTCCTAACGCGGACATCTGTCGCCCCGCGCCCCGGAGTCACTTCCATCCTTGCGCGGGAAACCGCGTGAGGGTAGGAGTGTTATCGTTCGAGAAGAGCTTGGCTCCGCCAACACGCACACCGACGTTGCAACGTTGCCGGTGGAATACGGCCAAGAGGCCTATTCCACCCTACGAAGAAGGGCGTGCACTCAATCGAACGGATAGCCACCGCCCCGCCCCCGTAACGCCCCGGCTTCTGCCGCTGCCCGTTCCGTTCTAATGTTGCGGCACGAATCCATTCCATTCCATCCCCTCGCCCTGCCCTGCAGCGGAACCGGCGGGGTCAGACCCCTGGTCCGAAGGCCAACGCTTTCAGCGAGAAGTCTCGGCCTGAGGTCTGACCCCTATTTGGAGGGGAGAGGGAGAAAGGCAGCACCCCGCATGAAAACCGATACGCCGCGTCCGATCCGGCTGAAGGACTACAAGCCATCGCCCTGGCTGATCGAGACCGTCGCGCTCGATGTGTCGTTCGACCCCACGCATACCCGCGTGCGCTCGCGGCTGAAGGTGAAGCCCAATCCGCTGAGCCTCGAACATAAGGCGCCGCTGGTGCTCGATGGCGAGATGCTCGAATTGGAAAGCATCGAGCTCGATGGCAAGGCGCTCGGTCGAGGCGACTATGAGCTGTCGCCGACAACGCTGATTGTGCCGAAGCCGCCGCAGGGGGCCGCGTTCAATCTCGAGATCGTCAACTACGTCAACCCGGAAGCCAACAAGGCGCTCAACGGGCTGTATCGCTCCCGCGGCATCTACTGCACGCAATGCGAGGCGGAGGGCTTTCGCCGCATCACCTATTTCCTCGACCGTCCCGACGTGCTCGCCACCTACACGACGCGTATCGAGGCGGCGATCGAGGAGGCGTCCGTGCTGCTGGGCAATGGCAACCCGGTCGAGCGCGGCACGCTCGATCGCGGCCGGCGGCACTACGCCGTGTGGAAGGACCCGCACCCCAAGCCCTGCTACCTGTTCGCGATGGTCGGCGGCAATCTGGCGTCGATTGCGTCTACCTTCAAGACGATGTCGGGCCGCTCCGTTGAGCTGCGTATTTACGTCGAGCCGGGCAAGGAGGCGCGCGCACACTGGGCGATGGATTCGCTGAAGCGCTGTATGCGCTGGGACGAGAAGCGGTTCGGCCGCGAGTACGATCTCGATGTGTTCAACATCGTCGCGGTGTCGGATTTCAACATGGGCGCGATGGAGAACAAGGGCCTCAACGTGTTCAACGACCGGCTGATCCTGGCCTCCGCCGAGACCGCCACGGATGCCGCCTACGAGGCCATCGAAAGCGTCGTCGCGCACGAGTATTTCCACAACTGGACGGGCAACCGGATCACCTGCCGCGACTGGTTCCAGCTCTGCCTCAAGGAAGGCCTCACCGTCTACCGCGACCAGGAGTTCTCATCCGACGAACGTTCAAGGCCGGTGCAGCGCATCTCCGACGTGCGCCAGTTGAAGGCGTCGCAGTTCCCCGAGGACGGCGGACCGCTCGCCCATCCCGTGCGCCCCGACGCCTATATCGAGATCAACAACTTCTATACCTCGACGGTCTATGAGAAGGGTTCCGAGCTCGTCCGCATGATCGAGACCATCGTCGGGGCCAAGGGCTTTCGCGCAGGGATGGATCTCTACTTCGAGCGCCACGACGGCCAGGCCGCGACCGTGGAGGATTTCGTCACCTGTTTCGAGGACGCGACCTCGCACGATCTCACCCATTTCCGGCAGTGGTATGCGCAGTCGGGCACGCCCGAGATCGTCTGCAAGCTTGCGTGGGATCGCGGTTCGCGCACTGCGGATTTGACCATCGAGCAGGTCAACACGCCGACCACGCGCGAGCCGAAAAAGAAGCCGATGCACATTCCCATTCGCATGGGGCTGCTGTCGGCAAACGGCCAGGAGATCCCGCTCAAGCTCGCCGACGGCACCGCAATCACCGGCGGGGTTGTGCATCTGACCGAGCGCAAGCAGACGTTCAGCTTCACCGAGGTGCCCTCGCGCCCGGTGCCCTCGTTGCTGCGTGGGTTCTCCGCGCCGGTCAAGTTGACCATCGATCTCGCCGAGAAGGACCTCGAGTTCCTGATGGTCCATGACAGCGACCTCTACAACCGCTGGCAGGCCGCGACCGCCTACGCGATGCGCACGCTGATGCATCTGGCGCGCGCGAAAGAGGCCGGCAAGCGCTCCGTCAAGGGCGTCGGCTATGCCAATGCGCTGAGCGCCGTGATGCTCGACGAAAAGCTGGAGCCGGCCTATGTTGCGGAGCTGCTGCGGCTGCCGTCGGAGTCCGATGTCGCCCGCGAGCTGCAGCGCAACGTTGACCCCGCCGCCATTCATGCCGCACGCCGCCAGCTCATGCGGCTGGTCGGCTCCGCGCTCGGCACCGATCTGGAACGGCTCTATCAGCGCCATGCCGATCGCGGCGCCTATTCTCCCGAAGCCGCCGGCGCCGGACGCCGCGCCTTACGCAACGGTGTGCTGACGCTGCTCGCCGCGCGCGATACCGCGGCGGATCGGCAGCGGCTGTTGCAACACTACCGCCGCGCCGGCAACATGACCGACGAGGCGCACGCGCTCTATCTGATCGCGGCGAGCCGGCTGCCCGAGCGCGACGAGGTCCTGGCCGGCTTCCACGACCGCTGGAAGGGCGACCACCTCGTTATTGACACGTGGTTTGCGGCCCAGGCGATCGCGCCCGATCCACGCACGCTCGATCGCGTCCGCGAGCTGATGCAGCATCCGCTGTTCGCGCTGACCGCGCCCAACAAGGTGCGCGCCCTAATCGGCAATTTCGCCGCGGCCAACCCGTCGCAGTTCAACCGCGCGGACGGGGAGGGCTACAAGTTCCTGGCCGAGCAGGTGCTGGCGATCGAAAAGTTCAACCCGCAGGTCGCGGCCCGTCTGCTCAATGTCTTCCGTAGCTGGCGTGCGCTCGAGCCGGAGCGCCGCAAGCTCGCCCGCCGCGTTCTGCAGAACCTCGCCAAGACCGAAGGCCTCTCGCGGGATGTCTACGAGATCGCGGGCAAGATGATTGAGTAGGTTCTAGGTCTTAGGGATCAGGTTTCAGGGGCAGTTTCAAGGCAGCAGCGAGGCTTCCGATGTCCTTCTTCCCTGAAACCCACCCCCTAGACAGGGCAATTCAATTCATGAGCCCATGAGCAGCCTGATCGCGGCTTTGGGGTGGGCGGCGTAGGCGGGACGGGCTTCGGTGGGTTTGCGTCCGGTGCGGCGGATGAGGCCGAGCACGCTTGACCGGAGCAAGGCCATGATCTCGGGTG
>CAMDPA010000553.1 GCA_945903565.1 Devosia equisanguinis
CCGCAAAGCCAAGAGGTGCGCCGCCTGACGGCTCGCGCCTCTCTCGACATCATCGGCGTCCCCTGCTTCCGCCGATGATCATCCGAACCCGCCGAAGCGGCCAAGTCGTGTGCTATCAAAACCAGACAAGTCCAAAAGCTACTGACACCCCCTGTGAATGCTTCACCGTCTGCTGCGGTCTCGCGGCTGGCTTGGGTCTCGACGGGCCCCCCATTCTTCCGGCAGGATGCTTCCCGGCATCGGCATCATCCAGGGGCGAACAATATGGCCAGGAACCAGATCACCGGACGTTCAGCGTTTCTGGCGTTGCTCAAGGACGAGGGTGTCACGCACCTGTTCGGCAATCCCGGTACGACGGAGTTGCCGGTCATGCATGCGCTCGCCGAACACCCCGAGCTGACCTACGTCATGTCGATGCATGAAAGCCTCGTTGTCGGTATGGCCGATGGCTTCGCGCGCGCTTCAGGCAAGCTCGGCGCGTGCAACGTGCACGCAGCGCCTGGGTTGGGCAATGCGATGGGCTCACTGTTCAACGCCAAGTTCACGAATACGCCGTTGATCCTGACCGCTGGCCAGCAGGAGCTCGGCCACGGCCTCACCGAGCCTTTGCTGTTCGACAATCTCGTGCGCATGGCCGAGCCCTTGGTGAAGTGGGCAGTCGAGGTGACACGGCTGGAGGATCTCCCACGCATTATGCGCCGTGCCGCCAAGGTCGCGATGACTCCGCCGATGGGTCCGGTATTCATCTCGTTGCCCGGTGATATTCTCAACAACGAGGGCGGCATCGAGCTCGGAGCGACGACGCGGATCGATACGCGCGTGCGCCCCGGCGACGACCTGCTCGAAACGTTGGTGGCGCGCATCATCAAATCCGAGCGCCCGGTGATCATCGTCGGCGACGAGATCGGTCGGAGCGATGCGCTGGCGGAGGCCGCGGCCTTTGCCGAGGCGATCGGTGCGCCTGTGTTTCAGCAAGGTTTCTCGTCCAGCGCCTGCTTCCTGTCGGAAAGCCCTTGCTACATCGGTCTGCTGCCGAAGGATCAGCCGAGCACGCGCAAGGTGCTTGCCGAGCATGATCTGATGATCGTGCTCGGCTGCGATCCGTTGCGCACGTCCGTCTCGAGTACGGTCGATCCGTTGCCGGAGGGTCTCGCGACCGTCGAGATCGCGCTGGGCGATTGGGATATGGCCAAGAACTATCCGGTCGAGCTTGCCGTACGCGCCGACATCAAGGAGACGTTGCGCGCGCTGACACCGCTGCTCGCCAAGAAGGGTGGCGCGGCGCTCAAGGAGCGCGCGGCCAAACGCGTCAAGGCCATCGAGCCACGCAATTGGACGTCGAAGCGCGCGAAACTCGTCGCCGCCATCGAGGCCCTCCCGGCCACCAAGCCAATCGACGTCGACGCGTTCATGCTCGCGCTGGTTTCGGCGCTGCCTGAGGATGTCGTGTTGGTGCACGAGGGCTTTACGTCGACGCACCACCTCACCGATCTCTACGCCTTCCGCGAACGCTTTTGCTTCCACAATGGCGGCTCGGGTGGCATCGGCTGGAGCATTCCTGCCTCCGTCGGCGTCGCGATGGCGCAGCCCAAACGGCCCGTTGTCAACGTGGTCGGCGACGGCAGCGCGATGTTCTCGATCCAGGCGCTGTGGACGATCGCGCATCACAAGCTGCCGGTCACGACGGTGATCTGCAACAATGGCGGCTACCGCATCATCAAGCGGCGGCTGAAGTCGTTTCATAAGAGCGAGCACTTCGTCGGCATGGACTTCGCCGACCCGCCGCTCGACTTCGTGGGCATGGCGACATCTATGGGGATGGCCGCGCGGCGCATCATCGACACCGCCGAGATCGGCCCGGCCATCGCCGAAGCGATCCGCAGCGGCAAGCCGATGCTGCTGGATGTCGTGGTGGACAACAAGGTTTAGTTGCCGGGGAATGGTGCCCAGAAGAGGACTCGAACCTCCACGCCTTGTGAGCGCTAGTACCTGAAACTAGTGCGTCTACCAATTCCGCCATCTGGGCCCGGTCGCGGAGTTAGTGCGGTTGGCGGCGGTTGTCAACCAAGCTGTTGGCCCAAAGCGCTGGCCGTTAGTTCGACGGCTTGGGCCAGCCGTGGCCTCGCTGCCAAGGATAAGCGTGGGCCGGCGGGGCGGGGATAAGAAAAGCGCGCGTTAACGATCGGTTCCGTGGACCTGGCGTCGCCAATTGACGAAACGACTGTTGTGTGCGATGTTTCTGTCATGACGGAAACATCGGCCAGCCAAGTCAAGCTCCCCGCCGCGGTCCAGCGGTTCGTGCTGCACTGGGGCGAGATGGGGGCTGTGTGGGGAACCAACCGCTCGGTCGGTCAGATCCACGCCCTCCTCTACCTCTCCGACAAGCCGCTCGCGGCGGAGGAGCTTGCCGACACGCTGGGCCTCGCGCGCTCCAACGTCTCGAACTCGCTTAAGGAGCTGATCGGTTGGAACCTGATCCGCCGCGTTCACGTGATGGGCGACCGGCGCGACTTCTACGCCGCCGAATCCGACCTGTGGGAGATGGTCACGCGCATCGCGGAAGGCCGTAAAGCCAGGGAAGTCGACCCCACGCTGGACATGCTGCGCGTCTGCCTGAAGGAGGCCAACGCCGATCCCTTCATGAGCGCCACTGCGCGCGGCCGCATCACCCAGATGCACGACTTCGTCACGCTGCTGGATGGCTGGGCCGAGCAGATGCGCCGGGTGCCCCGCGCGAAGTTGACGCTCCTGATGAAGCTCGGCGCGGCTATCACGCGGTTCGTGCCGGGGCGGCGGGTGGATGCGGCGACGCCAGATCCAACGTCGACCGCAGAGGGCGCGCCGCCGGATCCCGAGCGATTTGAGAGGGAGGACAAGCCGTAGTGGGAAGCGTTTTTTCTTCAGTTTATATTTCTTTTATGACAGAAATATCGGAAGCAACTGGTGATCGACATGTCCGCTACTCTCATCTCCTTCCCCATTCTACACGCGGCACAACGTACGTTTCTACGTGGTGGTGCTGCGCCTGGACGTGGTGGAGCGGCGCCAGAACGTGGTGGAACTGCGGCTGGCCGCGTAGACCGTGTCGAAGGGGGCAATTTTCGTTGCCGATCCCAGGTTAACCGCGAGCAGAGCCGCGACCCACTTACCCCACACCAACCGGTGGAGGAACGTTACCGCCTTCTCGCCGGGGAGGCCGCTTGGCAACGCTTGCCGCAGATCGTCCGGCAGCGCTTTTCCAAGCGGCTCGCGTCCGGCGCGCAGGTCATCTACCGCGGCGAGGTCGTGTGCATGGAGCTGTCGCGGTGCGGCT
>CAMDPA010000554.1 GCA_945903565.1 Devosia equisanguinis
CGCAAAGCCAAGAGGTGCGCCGCCTGACGGCTCGCGCCTCTCTCGACATCATCGGCGTCCCCTGCTTCCGCCGATGATCATCCGAACCCGCCGAAGCGGCCAAGTCGTGTGCTATCAAAACCAGACAAGTCCAAAAGCTACTGACACACCCCAGGCGTGTTGTTGATTGCGCCTGTGGCTAAGTTCGACGTGGCATCAAAAACTGACACAGCATAAGCCCCCACGGCAGACCAGCTACCGCCAAGCAGCCATGCATTCAAGACGCCCTGAGTGGTTCGGGTGCGACCGTCGATCACGCGCCCAATAATTTTTCACGGGATGATGGAATAAGTCGAGAGCTGCGACGTTTTCCATTCAGTGCGCCGCTGTGAGCCATGTCCCCGCGTCGGCGATGGCGGCGTTCAACGCCTCGAAGTTGACTGCGTAATGTCGGCGGGGTGTCACTGGATGGGTCGAGCCGCCAAGCTCGACCCATTCTGTATTCGCTCAAAACATTCCGGGATGCACCCGGTCGGGCGGGGCGTGGCCGTCCATGAACGTCTTGATGTTGATGATCACCTTCTCGCCCATGTCGATGCGGCCTTCGATGGTGGCAGAGCCCATGTGCGGCAGCGCCACCACGCGGTTCGAAGCGAGCAGCTTTGGATTGACGGCGGGCTCGTGCTCGAACACGTCGAGGCCCGCGCCCGCGATCGCGCCCTGGTCGATCAGACGCGCCAACTCGTTCTCGTCGATCACCTCGCCGCGCGCGGTGTTGACGATGAAGGCTGACGGCTTCAGCAGCTTCAGGCGGCGCGCCGACAACAGATGATAAGTCGCAGGCGTGTGCGGGCAATTGACCGAGATGATGTCCATCCGTGCCAACATCTGGTCGAGGCTGTCCCAGTAGGTCGCCTCCAGATCCTGCTCGATGGCTTCGGCCACCCGGCGGCGGTTGTGGTAGTGGACCTGCAGGCCGAACGCGCGCGCGCGCCGTGCCACAGCCTGGCCGATACGGCCCATGCCGATGATGCCGAGTCGCTTGCCCCAGATGCGCTGGCCGAGCATCCAGGTCGGCGACCAGCCCGTCCAGTTGCTGCGGGGATCGCGCAGCAGTTGCGCGCCTTCCGCCAGCCGGCGGGGCACCGCTAGGATCAGCGCCATCGTCATGTCGGCGGTGTCCTCGGTCAACACGTTGGGCGTGTTGGTGACGATCAGCCCCTTGGTGCGGGCGGCGTCGAGATCGATGTTGTCGACGCCGTTGCCGAAGTTGGCGATCAGGCGAAGGTTCGGCCCGGCCTGGGCGATCAACTGGGCGTCGATGCGGTCGGTCACGGTCGGGACCAGCACGTCGGCGGCTTTGACGGCGGCGACGAGGTCGGCCGCGCTCATCGGCTTGTCGTCGACGTTGAGGCGCGCGTCGAACAACTCGCGCATGCGCGTCTCCACCAGGTCGGGCAGCCGGCGGGTGACGATGACGACGGGTTTCTTGGCCGAGTTTGGCATGGCTCTCGTGGCGGGTTCGAGGGGCGCTGCAGCCGGGCAGCCGGGGTTGCGCGAAGCAACAGCTGCAGGCTGCAAGGTCTAACAGAAGGGTCACGCGCTGACAAAGGTTGCCGATCGCCCGTGGAGGCAGGCCATAGAGCCCCCGGTGCGACGACATGGAGATTTCTACACCGCGCCTGCAAACCGCCATTGACGCGCCACAGGTTTTGCGCAAACTCTCGGCCATGCGCGATACAATCCTCACGATTCTTGGCCTCACCGCCCTTTCTGGCATGATCGCCGGCTGTGGCAATTCCAGCAGCTTGAGCACGGGCTCCGTGCTCGGCGGCACCCAGACGGCGGCGGCCCCCGCGCCCAAGCCGATATCGCCATCCGAGCGTGCGCTGTATGTCAGCGCCACCGTGGCACGCGCCCAGCGCTGCGGCTTCTACTTCGAGCCCGAGCAGGTCAAGTCCAGCTATCTCGCGGCCGAGGCGCAGGCGGGCACACCGCCCGACCTCGTGCAGAAGGTCACGAAGGAATACGATTTCACGCGGCAAAGCGTGCTGTCGTCGGTGGCCAAGGACGATGGCTACTGCACCGAAGGCCGCACGCGCGAGGTGAAGGCCGCCCTCAATCGCCAGCTCGCCGGCGATTTCAACCCGCCACAGAAGCGGCAGGAGGTGAACATCAGCGTGTTCGACCACCAGTCCAAAGGCAAGGCCTTCGACGGCAACGAGATATTCGACAAGGCCGGCAAGCCCCAGCGTCGCATGGGCGACGACTGAGCCGGATGGAATGGCGGGCGCTTAGCCGATCCGCCGGTCTCGCGAACTCTGGCGCCAGGGCAACTGCTTGGCGGTGCGCGCTTCCCACGCCTCGATCTCGGCGCGATGTTTCAGCGTGACGCCGATATCGTCGAGGCCTTCGAGCAGGCGCATTTTATCCGACGCCGAAATCTCGAAGGCGATATCGGGCCCGCCGGGACCGCTGATCGTTTGCGTTGTCAGGTCCGCGTTGAACGGCTGAAGCCCGTCCGCCGCGAGCACGCGGACTTCGAGCGCGTCGGCCTTGGCGTCATCGAGTTCCACCGGCAGCACCCCGTTCTGCAGGCAATTCTCGCGGAAGATGTCGGCGATGCTGCGCGCGACGATGCATCGGATGCCGACCGCCATCATGCACCACACCGCCGCCTCGCGCGACGAACCGCAGCCGAAGTTGCGCCCGCCAAGCAGGATCGCGGGCCGGCGATAGCGCTCCTGGTTGAGGATATGATCTTCCACGAGACTACCGTCCGGATGAATGCGCCGCCGCTTGAACAGTAGGTCGGCGTAATCCGGTTTCAGTTCGCGCGACATCTGGATCGGCGCGATCTGATCGGTGTTGAGGTCGTCCTCGCGCATCGGCACAGCCGGACCGGTGATTCGGGTAAAGGGTTCCATGATGTTCCCTGGCTAATTTCCTGCACTTACTGCGGTGGGGTTTGCTTAGCGCTCTTTTGCCGGATGTACTGCAGGTGTCGCTTGAAGTTGCGGCTGCTGACGATGCACAAAGCAGAGGGGAAAGTTCCGCGTTTATCGGCCCACTCTTCGGACCAGAGTCCCTTTTGGAGTTTCCGCGCTTCCAAATCCACGGACCGAAACTGTGCGCCATCATTGGTCGCGCAGCCGAAGCCTTCAGCGATCATCTCTCTAGAGCGCTTTCCACTTGATGTGAATCAAAACAGTTACAGGGGATTCCCTCGGACGCGCAAATCAGATTCGGATTCCACCGGCAGCAACGGCGGGGATCGCGATGGCGAAGGGATACTCGAAAGATCTCAGGGTGCGGGCCGTCGC
>CAMDPA010000555.1 GCA_945903565.1 Devosia equisanguinis
GATCAAGCACATCGCCAGCAACCTGATGCGAAGCAAGGTCGACAAGCACTCCATGCGCGTCAAACGCCGCCTCGCCGCCTGGGACGACTCCTACCTCGAAAGCCTCGTCACCGGGGCGGGGTAGATTCGTTCATGCGATTCCCCTGCGCCGCAACCGGCCATGCGGATGGCCGGATCGCACTGTGGGATATCGATAACGGCGCGCGGCTCGCTAGCCTCAAGCGCAGTGACGCCGCCATCACATCGATCGCGTTCACGCGCGACGGCTGGAAGCTACTCGCCGCGGGGCAGGATGCGGTGCTCGCGATCTGGGTGCCTAGCACTCTGAAAACTGGCACCTAGCAGAGCCCAGCCGAGGTCATCGAAGCTCACGACGGCGCGGTAAGCGCTACCGCCTACGCTTCGCGCGGGCCCTATATCGCCACGGGCGGTGCGGATCGCACGGTCCGGCTGTGGCGGGCCGGCGACGCCAGCCTCGTGCGCACCTATCGCGGCCACAAGGAGGCAATCACCACGGTGACGTTCTCGCCCGACGGGCGCTATGTCGCCGCCGCAGCCCTCGACGGGCGCATCCGTGTGTGGAGCACCTCGTCGAGCAGCCTCTACAGGCTCAACTCCAGCCACAAAGGCGCCATCGGCGGGCTCGCGTTCTCGCCCACCGGCGACTTGATCGCATCGGCGGGACGCGACGGCAGCGTGCAACTCTGGCAGCTCAAGCAGGGTCGTCAAATGCATGCCCTCACCGAGCAGGGGACACCGGCCCGCGCGCTGGCATTCGCGCCGGACGGTCGCCGCGCCGCGGTGGCCGGCGATGACGGCGGCATAAGGTTCTGGGATGTCGCGCCGCCAACCCGCCAACAGCGTTGACCAAGTGCGTGGAGAAAGAGTTGAGGACAAAGTGGCGATAACAGCCGGTAGCGTAGGGAAGAACATCGCAGGCGGTAGCACTGTGTTTCATGCCAGCGCGGTTGCGCACGCCGCCAATGCGCACTATCAAGCAGGTGTGGCCGGTCTCGGGGGAGGCGGTAGCTGCGTGGCGGTTTTCAGCCATCGCAGGCTGGCAGGGTATGGTCGATCATGAGTGACCAGTCAGACGGTACGGGCCAAACCGAAAATATCGATGTCATCCGCGATCTTCTCCGCAAGCTGGAGGAGGTGGCGGTCAAGGACGGCGAGCGGCAGGCTGCCGCGACGGACGCAATTATCGTCGCGCCGCGTACCGAGCTTTCGACCCTGCAGCGCACAGGGTTACAGAATACTGAAGCGTCGCCGGGTGGGAACGCGCGGCCTCTCGCGCTGCCACTGCCCGAAATCGCGACGCGCCCTTCGACCGATATGGTTCAGATCGACCTGCGCCCCGGGACCGCGCTTGACACGAGACCACAACGCCGTCGTCGCGGGGCAGGTGTCGCGATCGCAGGGTTGTCGTTTGCGTTCGGCATCGCATGCGCGGTCGGCATCATTTTCATTTTTGATCCACTGAAGCCGTTCAGCGCCTCGACCCGACAGGCGGAACGGCAGCCGGCCTCTGCTCCCGTTCCCCCCATGGCCACGGCCACCGCACCCGTCGAAACCGCTGCGGTCGCGCCTCCTCCTGCAATCGAGAACGCTGCAACGGCTGCCCAATCCGCACCGACAGCGCACGTCGAGGCCGCCGCTCAGCCGCCTATCGCGGTGCCAAATGCCGAACCACGGCTGACGTTGCCGGTTGAGCCGCCGCCTATCCCGAAACCGGAACCGGCGGCGAAGCCGGAACGCCCTGTCGTGGTCGATGCGACGCCGGTCAAACCTGCGCCACCTGCAAAACCGCCCGGCTATTCCTTGCTCGTGCCGGCCAGGCTATCGGTCCGGGCTGGCGAACGCCGGCCGCTCGGCTTGCGGATCGAGCCGATGCCTGACGAGATGGCTTCGCTGCTCGTGGTCGTGCGCAGCATGCCGCCTTGGTTGACCCTGTCCAAGGGTAGCACACTGGGCAACGAGGTCTGGTTCATGCCCGCGCACATGGCGGGCGACCTCGATGTCGAGTTGGGCCCAGCCGCGGAAGGCTCCGCCGAAATCAAGGTGCAGCTCGCCACGATCGACGGGCGGATCCTCACCGAAACTGTGGTGACGATTGTCGCCGCGCGTGTGTTGGGGCCATCCACTGCGCCGCTGATGGCCAGCCCGACCGATCTCGGCGAGCAGGGACTCATGCGCTTGCTCGCGCGCGGCGAATTGCTGATCGACACCGGCGAAGTGGAAGCAGCACGCACACTGCTGCGGACAGCCGCCGAAGCCGGCAGCGTCGCGGCCGCCTTGAAGCTTGCCGAGACCTACGATCCCGGCGAAGTTCAGCGGCTCGGAATGGCTGTCGCGTCGGCTGACCCCTCGTTGGCCGCGCGCTGGTATGAACGTGCAGAAGCGCTCGGCTCCCAGGTCGCTTCCGCGCGCCTCGCCGCGCTCGGACGACGGTAAACCGGCGTGCTCTGGACCATGAAGCCGCGAACGCGCGGCCGCGAGAACATGCCGCAAGCAGCTACCAGGTTCCCGGCCGCCTTGGCTTGGATCGGCGCGCTCGTGTTGGCGATCGCGCTATCCGCGCGGCCCAACCTCGTCCTCGCCCAGGAGCGTGCGCCGTCGGAGCGACCGCTGCCCTCGACTGCGCTCAAGCCAATCAACATCGGTTTCGTGTCTCACGCCTACGGCACCTGGACGGCCGCAATCGCCGACGGTGGATTTGAGCGGGCAACCGGTCGCAGCTTGCGCTGGTACCCCTACGACACCGACACGGCCGTCATGGCTGCACACGCCAGTGGACGTCTCGAGATCGCGTTGGTCGGCACCGGTGTTGTTGCAGCGGCCCTGGCACGTGGCCTCGATCTGCGGATCTTCTATGTCCTGGGCGGCTCGACCGACAGCGAAGGCATGGTCGTGAGCCAGGACAGCGTTTTCCGCTTCGCCGAACCCAAGACCTTGCAGAACAAGGTGATTGCCGTGCCCTACGGCTCGACGGCACACCTGCGTCTGCTGGAAAGCCTGCGGCGCTGGGGGCTCGGCGTACCCGCCATGCGCATCGTCAACTTGCAGACGAAGCAGATCGCGGAGGCCTGGCGACGCAAGGAGATTGACGCCACTGTTGTCTCCGAACCGTTGTTGGGCCGACTAGAGCATTTTCCACCTGATCTGGGTCGCTACCCGTATCCGGCGTGGCGAAAGTAGTTCGCGCACTCGTCGGGTGCAAACGTCTTGATGAGGCGGCCGATCAGCTTCATCAGCGCCTTCACGGTGCGGGCCGCGCCCTTGCGC
>CAMDPA010000556.1 GCA_945903565.1 Devosia equisanguinis
CGCCACGCCAAGCGGGCGACGTAGTTCGGAGCCCGGCCCCTCGCCGAACGCCAGCGGCACCGCGCCCAGCATCGAGGCCAGTGTCGTCATCAGGATCGGCCGGAACCGCGCCAGCGACGCAGCATGGATAGCGCGCGCCGCGTCGAGCCCCTGGGTGCGCTCGGCATTGAGCGCAAAGTCGACCATCATGATCCCGTTCTTCATGACGATGCCGATCAGCAGCACGATGGCGATAAACGCCACAATCGACAGCTCCATGTTGACGGACCACAGGGCGATCAGCGCGCCCAGGCTCGCTGACGGCAGCGTCGAGATGATCGTCAGCGGATGGACAAGGCTTTCGTAGAGCACGCCCAGCACGATGTAGACTGCGACGATCGCCAGCAGGATCAGCAGCGGCTGCGAGGCGGCCGATTGCCTGAACGCCTTGAGATCACCGGCCTGGTTGACGCGGATCGTATCGGGGAGCCGTAGCGCCTGGATGGCGCGGTCGACGCGGTTGTGCGCCTCCTCCTGCGGGATATCGGGTGGCACGGAATAGCTGAACGTCACCGCCGGGAACTGGCCCTGGTGGCTGATCGACATCGGCGCGTTGGTACGCTCGATTCGCGTCAGCGCCGTCATCGGAACCTGTGTGCCGCCGCGCGCGGTGACGAACACGTGCTGCAGATCGGACGGATCGCGCTGGAACTGCGGCTCGACCTCGAGCACGACGCGATACTGGTTGCGTGCGCCGTAGATGATCGAAATCTGGCGCTGAGCGAAGGAATTGTTGAGCGCGGTCGAGATGCTCTGCACGTTGACGCCCAGCCGTGCCGCCGCCGGCCGGTCGATGGCGACGTTGACTTGCTGTCCACCGGCGGCCCTGTCGGCCCACACGCCAGTGACGCCGGGCACGGCGCGGATCGCGGCTTCGACGCGGGGCATCCAGGCGTACAGCTCCTGCACGTCGCTGCTCCACAGCGTCCACTGGAAGTCGGAGTTGCTCTGCCTGGCGCCGACGCGGACTTCGCGGGTGGCGCTGACCCATGCGCTGAGGCCGGGGATACCTTCCAGATTGCGCCGCATCCGGTCCGCCACGCGGGTCGTCGAGATGCCGCGCTCTTCCAGCGGCTTCAGGTTGATGATGAGCTGGCCGCTGTTGCTGGCAATGAAGTTGCCGGAGCCGACGGTCAGCCCGACACCGGCAACGGCCGGGTCCGCGCGCACGATCTCGGCGGCGCGCTGCTGCAAAGACACCATGGCGCCGAACGACGTGCCGGGCGAGACCTCGAGCCAGCCGAACATCAGGCCGGTGTCGTCCTCTGGGAAATAACCTTTGGGCATACGTACGTAGAGGAAGATCGTCAGCACGAGGCACAGCAATACGACGAGCAGCATCAGGCCGTTGTGGCGCAGACTGACGTCGAGCGACCGCGCGTAGCCGCGGATGGTGCCGCCCAGCACGCGCTCCATGCCGCGGTCGAAGATGGTGGCGTCGGGGCTCGGCGGCCGCTTGACGAAATGCGCCGCGATCATTGCCGTCACCGTCAGCGTCACGATCGTGGAAGCGATGATCGCGAACGCCAAGGTCAGCGAGAACGCGCGGACCAGCCGGCCGACCACGCCGTCCATGAACATCAGCGGAATGAACGCGGCGAGCAGTGCCAGGCTGATGGTGACGATGGTGAACCCGATCTGGCGTGCACCATCGAGGGCTGCGGCCATCGGGCTCTGGCCCGCCTCCATATTGCGGAACATGTTCTCGATCATCACGATCGCGTCGTCGACGATGAAGCCGACCGACACCGCCAGCGCCATCAGCGACAGGTTGTCGAGCGTGAAGCCGAACGCCCACATCGCCGTCAGCGTGCCGGCCAGCGACAGCGGCACCGTGACGCCAGCCGCAATGGTGGGCGCGAGGCGGCGCAGAAATGCGAGCACCACCAGCATTACCAAAGCGACGGACAGCGCGAGCGCTTTCTGCATCTCCTTCACGCTGGCGCGAATGGTGCTTGTGCGATCGGAGACGACGTGGATGTCGACGCCCTCGGGGATCCAGCGTTTGATCTCCGGGATCAGCGCTTTGACCGCGTCGACGGTTTCGATCACGTTGGCGCGGGCGTCGCGGGTGATCTGCATGAGCACGGCGGGCTCGCCGTTGTAGATCGCGAGCGAGCGTGTGTTGCGGGTGCCCTGCTCGATGGTCGCGATATCGCCGAGCCGCACGAAGGTGCCACTTTGGGTTCGCAGCACGAGCTGGCGGTAGTCCTCCACGCTTCTCAGTTGATCGTTGATCGCCACCGCCACGGCCTGGCCTTGACCATTCAGGATTCCGACGGGCGCGTTCGCATTGGCGCCGGCGATGGTCTGGCGGATCTGGTCCGCGCTGACGCCCATGGCGGCCAACCGGAACGGGTTGACCCGCACCCGGATGGCCGGCTGCTCAGCGCCGCTGACCGAGACATCGGCGACGCCGGCGATCTGCATGATCCGCTGGGCCACCACGGTGTCGGCGACATCGTAGAGCGCTGCCGGCTGCACCGTGCGCGTCGTCATCGCCAGCACCAGCACCGGCATGGCGTTCGGATTGACCTTGCGGAACGACGGCAGGTTCGGCATTTCGACGGGCAGGTCGGCCAGCGCGCCGTTGAGGGCGGCTTGCACGTCACGGGCGGCGCCTTCGATGTCGCGCTTCAGGTCGAACTGGATGGAGATGCGGGTGTTGCCGAGCGAACTGTACGAGGTCATCTCGGTGACGCCGGGGATCTCGCCGAGGCGGCGCTCCAGCGGGGCCGCGACCGTCGCAGCCATCGTCTCGGGGTCGGCGCCGGGCTGGTTGGCGGTCACCCGGATGGTCGGCAACTCGACGTTGGGCAGGCTCGCGACCGGCAGCACGGCGTAGGCTGCGATCCCGACCAGCAACAGCCCGATCGCCATCAGCGCAGTGCCAATCGGTCTGGCGATGAAGAGGGCCGAGAAGTTCATGGTTTCTTGGAACCGGCAGGCCGCGAGGGACAATGCAAGAGGGAAAACGCATCGAAGTAACGTAGTTAGATGGCTTTTTCCGGCTGCCGTGCCAAGCATCAACCTGCGCAATGTTGAACGCGCCTCATCACAATGGCGGCATCGCGTGCTGCGGCCAGGGCAATTCAATTCATGAGCCCATGAGCAGCCTGATCGCGGCTTTGGGGTGGGCGGCGTAGGCGGGACGGGCTTCGGTGGGTTTGCGTCCGGTGCGGCGGATGAGGCCGAGCACGCTTGACCGGAGCAAGGCCATGATCTCGGGT
>CAMDPA010000557.1 GCA_945903565.1 Devosia equisanguinis
AACGTCCAGAAACTTCTCCATTCTCCGGTCCTCGTCACACTTGGCCCGGCTCATCCAATCCCCCCAATGCTGCGCATTGAGAGGATCACGGATTACCGGACATATCGTGTGCTACTGGAACCGGACAACTCGTGTGCTACCGACACCCCCGATCACCACCTTGCACACTGGCGCGTTTTCGGCTCACCTCTCGCCCGTGCCCTCAAGGGCCCGCTCAACGATCGAGGAACCACCGATGAGAGAGTTTCGCCGTGCCACGCTCGCCGGCTTCACATTGCTCGCGGCCGCACTGACGCTCTCCGCGGCGGCCAGCGCGCAGACTTGGCCCACCCGCACCGTCAAGATCGTCACGCCGCAACCGGCCGGAACCGCCATCGATATCGGCTTGCGGCTCTATGCGGACCGGCTCTCCAAGCGCTGGGGTCAGGGTGTCGTGATCGAGAACCGGCCGGGTGGCGACGGTATTCCCGCAACCGCGTCGTTCGTGACCGCCCGCGACGATCACGCGCTGTTCGGCTCGCCCGGCTATCCCTTCACGATCGCGCCGTCCGTGCTCGACAAGCTGCCGTATGATCCGCAGGGCGACATCACGCCGATATCCTTAATGTTTGAGACGCCACTGATGATCGCGGCCAACAGCAAGCTTGCCGCTGCCTCGATGGCCGATCTGGAAAAGCTCGCGAAGGCCGAGCCCGGCAAGCTCAACTGGGCCTCGACGGCGGGCCTGCCCAACTTTGCGTTCAACTATTTCCTGAAGACCAGCAACCTGGGCATGGCCTACGTGCCCTATCGCGACGCCGCGTCCGCGCTGAACGACGTGGGCGAGGGGCGCATCGAGCTCTACGTGACCTCGTACGGCACGGTCTTACCGCAGTTGCAGGCCGGAAAAATCAAAGTGCTGGCGATGCTGGGCGGTTCACGCATCCCGCTGGCGCCGCATATTCCAACGACGACCGAGGCCGGCTATCCGATGGTGCGCGCGGACGGCTTCTGTGGCCTCTATGGCGTCAAGGGCATGGCCCCCACACTGCGCGACCGGATCGCCGCCGACGTCAAGGCGGTGTCCGACGATGCCGAGGTGCAGGCCGTGACCGGCAAATCGGCGATGGTGCCGCGCGGGCATATGCCGGCCGAGTTCCAGAAGGTGCTCGACCATCAGCGCACGCACGTTGCGGAGATGCTCAACGCGCTGGGGCTTGCCAAGAAGCCGGCACAGTAACGCGTCCGTTTCAGTTCGACGCGAACGGCACCCAATCGCGCTTGGCCAGGTTAGTGGGGCGCGGCTTCGTGGGGACCGCAGCCTTCTTCGGCGCGGCGGGGTCGGCTGGTTTGACGGCCGGCCGGTTCCGAGCTGGTGGCGTGTTCGTCTGCTCGCGCTGCGCACCGGGTACGGTGCCGACGGGCGCGCCCATGGCGGTCTTGGTGCTCAACGCGACGGAGGTCGCGGCGGCAGAGACTACCGCTGCGGCGGCAAGCTCGGGGATTGCGGCGCGGCCAGCGACCCCGTTCTTGGGGGCAGGCTCGGAAACGCTCGCGCCAACGACCAGCTCCTGCGGCCCGTCATAGGTCAGGATCAGGTCGCCACTCACATCGGTGACGAGCCAGGCGCCATCCCGCGACGTCTCGACCGAGACCGGCTTGGCAGCGTCGATCCGTGCCGACAGCGTCAGCCGCTCGCCGATCCGCTGGTGCAACAGGTTCATTGCGCGCGGCACGGCATCGCTCGCCTCGCGGCTGACATCGATGCGGGCCACGCTTGCAAGCTTGCTGGCGAATGGTTCCGTTGCGAGCCGCGGCGCGTTGGCAGGTGCCTTGGGGCCCCCCGCTTCGCGCGGCGGGACTGGCGGGAACGTGATGTCGGCAAGCGTCACGACAGTCTGTGCGGCATCAAGCACGGGCCTGCCGACCAGATGCGCCTTACCGTGGAATGTCTGCCCCTCGAAGCGGGTCGCCGTGACATCGAGCTCGATCGCGATCTGGCGTGCGGATGGATAGACCCGCGTACGCTGGACCGTAACCTTGACGGAAGGCCCGAACCGGTCGGGTTGCGTCTCCATGGCGCCTGCCCTGAGGAACTCAGCGTCGGCAGCCTGTTGCAGGCCTTCCAGGCGGAGGGGAACGGCCATCCGGATCAAGGCGCTCTTGCCAGACAGGACTTCGCCATTGACGAGCGGCTTCTGCAGGCTGCTTGCGAGCTGACCATTTGCAGTGGTCTCGGCGGGGCCGATCGCGAGGCGAGCGGTGATAGGAATGCGGAACGTGGTCTTGCCCGCGATGGTCGCGAGTTCGCCCGTGCCCGCCACTTCCGGTGTCGCGCTGAGCAAGGCGCCGGAGCCCAAACCGATCGGGATCGACTGCGAAAGTGCGGTCCAGGCACGTTGCGTGGCGGTCGCGATAGGTAGTGCGGCGAGCGTCTGCTGCAATTCATCCTGGGCGGCAAGTGCGACCTGCCGCAGGCGCCCCTCGAGCTGGCGAGCGATACGCGCTCCGGGGCTGGCCGACGCCGATGCAACGTCCAAAGCACCCTCGTCGATGCGGGCAATCGTGAAGCCCGCGCCGGGATTGTGACGTGCGCTGAACGTAAAGCCGAGCGTAACGGCGACCGGCACGCACTCTGCCGGCTCGCGCTCGACCTGCAGCGAAGGCTGCACCGAGGTTGAAACCAACGGGCGGGCGGGCGCACCTGCGGCCACGACCGGCTCGATCTTCAGGGGAATGCTGACACGAATAGCCGGGCCGCGCATCGCGACGTCGACCGGGCCCGCCTGACGGACGGTGCCGTCGAGCTTCAGCGGCGCGCAGTCCCCAACCGGTTGGCGCTTGGCGCACGCGGGATCGTTTGCGTCGCCGGAAAGCCCAAGGGCCAACCGCTGATCGAGGGCTGCTTCGGCGCGCCGGGCGACGCGCTGGAAATCAACGGGCAGCGCGACATGGATCGTCGACGCCGCGGGGCGCAGATCGACGCTCGCGGGCGCGGGAGGCGCTGCACGCGTAAAAGCGACATCCGCCTTGGACCAAAGCCCCTGGGATCCATAAACAGCCAGTGCACCTGCACCGAGCACAAGCAATCCGGAGCGAGGACCGATCAATTTAACCTCCAATGGGCATACCTATCCCCTTGGCTCAGGTCGTCCTCTGAACTGACCCGTACCATCTACAACGCCTCGTCTCGTCGACCAGCATCCGCATCGTCCGCGGCGGGTGCGTGACGAGCTGCTCGAACACCCGCGCGGCGATCCGGCCGATGCCTT
>CAMDPA010000558.1 GCA_945903565.1 Devosia equisanguinis
ATGCACGAGGGCTGCCTTCACCGTTTCGCGGTAGGGTTTGAGCGTGTCCTCAAGACCGCGCCGGTGCGCCGCGGCCTCGGCAAGACGCAGGCGGCGCTTGCGCCAGATGATGCCGGCCACCTCCTCGACCAGATGTTCCTCGGTCGGTCCCTGCGGTGCGTGTTCCGCGACGAGGGCGAACACCACGGCGCGGTATTCCTGCTCATCCTCCCACGGCAGCACGGTGTAGCGCGACAGCACGCCGTGGCGCAGCGCGTTTAAGCGGGTGATGTCGGTAGGCACACTCGCCAGCGGCAGAACGGGTTTGATATCGGTCATCATCAGAATCTCCTTTTGGGTCGTCGGTTGTCGATCTGGGCAATCAGTCGCTCGGCGCGGATCACAAAGGCTTCGTCGGCGAGCATCTCAGCGTTGAAACACTCGTCGCGCAGACGCTCGTAGGTTCGCCACCACATGCCCTTGGGCTTGGGCGGAAATGACGCAGCCATGCCGGAATCACCACCCAAGCGTTGCTTGATCTTGTTGGCGCGGCGTAGGGTCCGGTCCCACTGGCTTTCGCTCTGGCTGGCGTGGGCAAGGCGATAGCAGTGCCGACAGAGGAAATAGCGCCCCGGGCCGTGCAGCTTGGCCACGCGCCGGCCGCAGGCGATGCCGTTGACGACGCCGGGGCAGATGAAATACGGACGCGCACCGCCGAAGGGGCAGGTCACGAGGACGATGCGCACCGGCTCCTCGATGCTTTCCCACTCGCCACCAGCGATGCGCACCCGATAGGAAAGATGCAGCCGGTCCGGTTCAGCGCGAAGATTGATCGAGGCGACCTTCTCGCCGTCTTGGGTCCATTGCCAGCCGCGTGTCCAGCCCGGCGTGAGGCATCCGGCCTTGTGCAGTCGGTTCACGTCCATCGAGCGCGAATACTCCACCTTGTCGCGCCCCGAGCCGCTTGGCCGTCCTGATCCGAAGCCACCCATCATGCGCTCCCGTTTTTACCGAAATCGTCTGCGAACTTGGCCGGAATGCTGATGCCCATCGCCACCAGCGCCGACACGGCTTTTGCTCGATGTGCCTGATGCCATGCCCGCGAACAATCCTGATGCAGCCAAGTATGTCCGGGGTCTTTCGTCGAGTAGCCGGTGAGATAAGGCAACAACATGCCCTTGGACTGGCCACAGCGGTCGCAGCGCGCCGATGGCGAACGCGCCGGATTGCGGTGCAGCCATTCGCCCACGCAGCAGGAAAACGCCCGCGCTTCGGCCTGATCGCGTGGCAGGCCGCCATCAAACTCCGCGATCCCGGCACGCTCCTCAAAAAACTCCCGCCAGTCCTCGCCCGACCAGCCGTCATTCCCCGGACGAAGCAGGTTCACGATGTCGGCCTTGTGTCGCGCCAAGAGGTTGAGTACCTCGGCCGGCGGTGGCGCGGACGCATCCAACACAAGGGCCTCGCCGTCGATCCTGACCTGTATGCCGGCGGCGCGGGCCTGCGACAGGGCTTCGGCAGCGCTCATAACCGCGCACTCCATGCAGTAGTAGCCGGTTTTTCCGGCGCAGATTGGGGCGGGCGATTTGCGTCCGCACCGTCCGCAGCGTTCCCGGCATTGGTTTCCAAGGGCTTGGCGCGGACGGTCGGGTCGCCGTTGCGGTCGCTACCGTCCGCATTGCCGCCTACCGTCCGCAGAGCACCCGGCGCGAAGCCGTTGGCGGGACTGGCTTTTTCCGTGGGAGCGGACGATGCGGACGGTGTGGCCGGTCGCATCCCCTCATTTTCTGGCGCGGAATGGGTGGTGATGCTGATGGTACGGGTCCTTGCCCGCCCTTCGCGCCCGAAACTGATCTCGATGCCGATCTTGCGCAGGAAGGTCGCGGCACGGCGCAGTCGGCCCGAGAGCGCCCGGGGACTATCGGGCCAGGTCTTTGACTTGACGCCCCGTTCGCCCACCACCTCGCCAAGGGCACCCAGAAGGTCCGAGGCTTTCCCCGTCCACACCGTCCGCGTTGCCATCAGTACGCGCACGGCGGCGGCGATCGGGTCGGCGTCGATCACGCCCTCGACTGCCTCGTCACGATTGCCGCAGTAGGCCGACCAGAAGGTCCCGGCAGGCCACAAGGCTGTCTCGCAGGCGGTCGCCCACAGCGCGAAATCAGCCATGCGCGGGAGCTTTTCCAGATGCGTATCCGGCAGCCGCTTGATGCCTTCCACCACCGCATCGAGCAGCACGCCAAGCAAACGCGGACGTTCAGCCTCGAACGCTGCCCACAGTTCCGCCTCGGGCCGGCGGCTTTCCTCCGGGATGGGTTCGAGCGTCAGGAACACGGCGCGGTCGGCAAGGTCGGGCCGCGTCACGATCTCCTCGATGCCGTTGAGGATCACCGGCCGGGCCGCGTCGAATAGCACCTCATCCTGATCGGAGTAAAGCTGGCGCACGGCAAAACCCCCACCGGTGGCAAGCCGGCACAGCGTGTCCGAAATCCATGCCGGCAGGCCCGACACGTTGTCGAACGCGAGTACATGCCCGTTATTAGCGGCGATGAACAGGTCGCGATCCTCGCGTGGCAAGGCACGCAGCGGCGCGGTGTTCGGATCGAGCAGCGAGCGCAGGATCGCGGAGAACGTGGACTTGGCCGATCCCTGTTCACCCGAGAGCACGATCACCGGATAAGGTCCGCGATTGCGCAGCACCGCCAGCGCCCACGCCACCACCAGTACGAAGTCGGCATCGGATTGAACGTTGAGAAAGGATCGCAGCGTTTCAACCGATCCGCCCTTGACCGGCATCGACAAGGGCTGCATCCCTGCGGCGCGGCGAAAACGGACTGGCGGGTTGTCAATCACACGCCAGCCAGTGGCGTCGATCTCGACGGCCCGCCATGTCAAGTCACCGAGGTCGAGATAGAGACTGCCGTCCAATCCGCCGACGCGAATGTGGACGCTGCGCTCGGGTGCATCAAAGTGCGCCTTGGCCTCGATCACGTTGAGCGCCGATTGCAGCGCCTCGGAACTCGGTGCGCCCTGCGTGGCCTCGAAGAAGCGGCGGGCCAGCCAGCGGCGGAATCCCTTGGCGCGGATCGGCCATGTCTCGCGGTGGCCGTTGATGTCGAGGTCGGCGTAGCCGGTGCTATCGGGCGTGTGAAACAGTTCCGCCATTTGCGCGAGGTCGATCAGTATGTCGGCCTGCGTCGGCCCGCGTCCGCCGGTGTCGCCGCTTTCCTCGGCAATGGATTCATCGAGCGCCGTCACACG
>CAMDPA010000559.1 GCA_945903565.1 Devosia equisanguinis
TCCGGCGGAAGCCGCTGCTCGCGTCATCCGTCTCGTCCGGCTTGCTTTCAAGCTTACGCTCAAGCGTATGGTCAAATCGATCGCTCATGGGATGGCATTAAGCCACCACCCGAGCCCGCCCGAAACGTGGGGGCCGGACACCGCTTACCCTTCACCTGTGCAACAGGGCAGGCCAGGTCCGAATACAGGTCCGAATACGCAACCGGGCATCCCCAGTGCGGGCAGTCCACCGCCAAAGGCTGCGACTGTCACGCCACCGGGCCAATCTGCGCCGCAAATCAAGTCTGCCCCTCCTGTCCAGGCTGCGCCTCAAACCCAGCGGGGGGGACAACCGGTGCCTGCGCCGCAAGCGCAACCGCCGGCTCAGCAGCGCGCGGTTCAGCCTCCTGCGCCGCCACCGCGTCAGGAGCGGATCGATCGCGCGCAGCAGGATCGCGGTCAGGTCGAGCAGCGCGTACAGCAGGACCGCCAGCGCGACATGGAGCGCCGCCGTCAGGAAGAGGCTGCCCGCAATCAGACCCGCCAATCCCAACAGCAGCAACAGGACCAACAGCGCCAGCGCCAACAGCAACAAGAGCAGCAGCGCCGCGCGATGGACCAGCAGCGCCAGCAGCAGCAGGCGCAGCAGCAGCAACGTCAGCAGCAACAACTCCAACAGCAGCAGCAACAGCGCCAGATCCAGCAGCAACAGCAGGCGGCGCAAGCTCAAGCCCGAGCGCAGGCCGAAGCCCAGGCTAGAGCGCGTGCAGCGCAAGCGGCTCAGCAAGCGCAGCAAAAGAGGTGCGGCGTGCCCAATACGCCGCCGTGTCCTAAGTGATGTCTACGTCGTGAAAATATGGATCGAGCAGGCGCCGTGATCGAAGCCGGCGACGCCGCCGCCGGTCGCGTGCGTGACGCCGACCTTCGCGCCCTCGACCTGATGCTTGCCCGCGCGGCCCTCGAGCTGCCGCACGATCTCCACCGCTTGTGCCATGCCCGTCGCGCCGACCGGATGTCCACGAGATAGCAATCCGCCCGATGGATTGACCGGGATCTTGCCGCCCAGCGACGTCGCCCCCGATGACAGCAGCCCATACGCCTCGCCCGGCTTGGCCCACCCGAACGCCTCGTAGTACATCAGCTCAGCGATCGTGAACGCGTCGTGGATTTCCGCTACGTCGACATCGTCGGGCCCGATGCCCGCCATCTCGTAGGCCTCATGCGAGCCGCGCACCGTCAGCTCCGCCGTCGTCATGTCGCGATAGCCGTTGGTGTACTTGCCCGACGTCACTTCCGATGCCGCGATCCGCACCGCGTCCGGCTTCACCTGCCGCGCGATCTTCTCCGACGCCAGGATCACCGCCGCCGAGCCATCACCCGTCGGGCAGCAGTGCCACAACGTGAACGGCCCCGCGACCGGCCGCGCGCCCATCACCTCTTCCAGCGTCACACGCTTCCTGATCTGCGCCAGCGGGTTCAGCGCGCCGTGGTCGTGCGACTTGACCGAAACCTCCGCGAGTTGCTTCGCCGTCAGCCCGTACTCGTGCATGTAGCGGTTGGCGCGCATGGCATAGAGCGCCGGCATCACCATGCCTTGCCGGTTCTCCCAGTCCTCCGCCTCCAGCGGCAGCGTGCCACCGCCGAACTTGGTCAGCTTCTCCACGCCGACGATCGCGACCGTATCGAAGCGCCCCGACGAGATCGCGTTGAACGCCTGCGCCATCGCCGAGGACGACGACGAGCACGCGTTCTCGACGTTGATGATCGGCATGCCCGACAACCCCAGCACCTTGGCAACGCGCTGCCCCGCCAGCATCCCGCCGAGGGCCGTGCCGCAGTAGATGGCGTCCAGGCTGTCCGGCTTGACCTTGGCTTCCAGCAGCGCCTCGCGCAGCGACGGCCAGCCGATGTCGGCCAACGTGCGATCGGGATACTTGCCGAACGCGATCATGCCCGTGCCGATGACGTAGACCTTGCTCATGCGCTTGCCCCCGAAACCGGCGTGAAAACGTAGCTCATCAGCGGCGTGCCTTCCGCGCTGGTGCCGACGCGCCCGACACCGAGCCGCACCCGGCCGTTGATTTTCGGTTCGCCGTCGATATGCGCGAGCACGCGGATGCCGTCGGTCAGATCGACGTAGCCCAGGTGATACGGAACGATCCAGTTGCGCGGCGCCTGATGCACCGTGGCGAACGAGTACAGCACGCCCTCGCTCGCCAGATGCGCCACGCCGATCTCCTGCGCCAGGCACGCCGCGCACACCGGCGCCCTAGGAAAACTCAGCGCGCCGCACGCCTTGCATTTGCCAGCGACCAGGCGCGGTGCGCCGCCGCTGGCATCGATAAGCTCCGGCGCGACGAAACACGGCTCGGCGGCGGCCATCGCGGCATCGGCGACGATCTCAGGTGATGTGCTCACGATCTTTGCGAACCCTGCGGTTGGATATTGGATGGCATCGCCGATTTATGCATCGGCCAGCCGCCCCGCGCAAACGCCTTCGCCCCCGCTGCTGATTCCCGCGCGAGGATGGGGTTCGGATCGGGTTGCCCTGAAATTTGCTGCTTGCTCTGGCGCAGGCGCCAACGCAACGCTGGTTGCCCTGGCGCACGCGATAACACTCCCACCCTCACGCGGTTTCCCGCGCAAGGATGGAAGTGACTCAGGGGCGCGGGGCGACAGATGTCCGCGTTGTTTAGTTTAGTTTGATGCGGCACAAGTGCCGCCCCGCACAGGATTTTAAACGGCATACCCACGGCGTTGAACCGGATCATCGGACCCCCGAGTCTCACGGGGGCGGACGTGGCGAGCCTCGGCCCAGAGGTGCGCGTTAACACCGGGTGGGCCGACCTGTATCCTGCTCCTCACGATCGAGACGCCTCGCGAGCGCAACCCCTGGGCGGAGCGGGATGAGCAGAGATTACGCGGTGGTGGAGAGGCGGGGATAAGTCCCGTAGGGCGGTCAAGCGCGTTAGCGCGCAGCCCGCCGGCATCGGCGCACCCCCTCGGCGGGTTGCGCGACGCGAAGAGCATCGCTTACCCGCCCTACGGCGCGACACGCGCACCAGGGCACCGTTTGGTTTTGCACGTCTCCGCGCTCGGGAGCCCGTCCCCATCCTCTGATGGAACGTACGACGGTCGGTATCCCCTCGGCTGCAGACGGGAAATACTCCGTTCACGTCCGTCCGCAGTGGGCCGCCGTCGAGGGCGCCGCGCGCGCCTCCGCCCCCTGGAGGGGGCGGCGGCACGCGCGGCGCTTGTGG
>CAMDPA010000560.1 GCA_945903565.1 Devosia equisanguinis
GAGACCAATCGTCGGCCGAGAACTGCACCGGTTCCAATATCTTCAGTCTGGATTCCAGGATGGCCCAAGCCTGGCGAAGAGATGTCATGGTCTTTCTGCCTAGTAACTTTGCCACTATTGCACACTGCGAGGCTTCCAGCGCTATCGATGACCGTTGCTCGGCAGAACAATGGCGACGGAGAGACCTCCGCCGATCCGGTTGGCGGCGCTGACCTGACCGCCCAACGACTCGACGTTACGTCGCACGATCCAGAGCCCAAGGCCGGAATGTCCAGCAGGCTCGCCATGGCCTTCGGCTCCTCCGGGCCGCAAGGAGAAGTAGCGCTCGAAGAGGTGGTCGATCATGACGGGATCGATGCCCGGTCCCTCGTCGTCGATCCGGAGTTCGACGGTCTCCTCGCTGGCCGTCAGTGTGATCACGATGGTGCTTCCCGGCGGTGAAAAGCTGATCGCATTCTCGACCACGTTCTGCACCACCAGCTCAAGCATGCCCCGGCCCGCGCGCACCACGGCACCCTCCCCGAGCCGGCTATCCAGGTGGATATCGCGGTTGGCCAGGATTTCACGGAAGTGACGTGCGGCGTCGCCGATCGTCTGCGCAACGTCGGTCGGCACGCGCGGCGCCTCGAGCATCTCCGCAGTATCGATGTCACAGTTCTGCGCGGCATTCACCAGTCCGAGCAGCCGCTTCAGCGAGGAATCGACTATCTCGAGTGCGCGGCGCGCACGGGCATCGCCCTCCGGAACGGCGCGCTGCACCGGCGCCAGCGCCGACTGGATGGCGGCGAGCGGCGTCTTGAAGGAATGTGCATTGTCCTCGGCGGATTGCCGGATCTGCCGCGAAACGCGCCGCAGATCGTGCACCAGCTTGTCGAAGTCGGTCGCCACGGTCGACAGTTCGGGCACGACATTGCGCCGGGCGAAAGCATCGTCGCCAATGCGGCCCTGGCTGATCTCGTTGGCAACTGCCCGGAACCGGCGAAGGCTCCGCCGGATGCTGAAAGCGACCAGAAACGCCAGCACGGCGACGACAAAGTAGATGATTGCCGCAACCCGGATTTCTCGCGTCTCCCAGTACGGCCGGCCGATCGAGGTGTTGAGGAACTCCGACGTGACATGGGTCGAGGTCAACACCCAGCAACCGCGGCCGGCCTGGATGGGAATGATCGAGGTCAGGAGTTCGACGCTACCGTCGCGCTGCCGGTAGCGAATCTCGTCGGTGGCATCCCACATGCAGGCCTGGGAAAGACGCTGCAGGATCCCGCGATGGTCGAGCTCCTCGAGTTCGGCCGTCACGGCTTCGCGGCGAAGCGGTGGTGCGGAGGCCACCAAAAAGAAGCGGCCCGATTCGCGCTCCGCCGTCGGCTGGAACATCAGCTTCAGCACCGTGCCGTCGCTGCCGTACTTGGCCAGCGCGTTGTTGAGCGCCTGCGGCGACGCCGTATCGGCTTCCTTCAGGACCGGCCTGAGAGCGTCGGCGATCAGGCTGCTGCGATCCTGGATGGCACGCGTCACCAACTCGCGCATCTGCCGGTCTGCACTCTCGAACTGGAAGTAGAGCACCGCCGGCAGCGCCACGAAGATACCGACCAGCGCCACCAGCTTGAGCGTCAACGACGCGGCAAGCCGGCGCAGCCGCGACTGCCAGCCCCGCGAACGGGCGCTAGGCTTTGCCCCAGCGGTAGCCAAAGGACTGATAATTGTCGATTTCGGCGAAGTCCGGATCGATCGCACGGAACTTGTTGCGTATCCGCTTGATGCAGGAGCGGACGTTTGTTCGATAGCCATTTTCGCCGCTCCCAGCGATGAATCCCACATAGTGCATGCAATCGTAGACGGCGCGGTACGTCACGTAGCTTCCGATGCTGGCGGCCAGGAGATGCACGATCTTGAACTCGGTGATCGTGAGATTGATGTCGAATCCATCCCAGAAGGCGCGACTCACGCCGGGCTTGAGCATCAGGCGGCCGCAGTGGAAGTTGGCCTCCAACTCCGGCTCTGTGGATTTCTTGGCCGCTTCGGCGATCAACCTCAGCCGCTGCGCCAGGATCGGAATGCCGCGGGCCTTGTCGACAAAATCAAGCGCGCCTTGATCCAGGGCGAGCTTCTCGTAAGCCGGTTGCGAGCGCCCGGTGAGGAAAACGACGGGCAGCGTTATTCCGCGGCGACGAAGCTTCGGCACGAGGTCGATCCCGGACACGTTGGGCAGGTTCCAGTCGAGCACGACAATCTCGGCCTCGGCCCCTGCAGCGAAGGCATCGAGCAGGGCCAGCCCATCGGCGTAGCTTTCGACCTCAAAGCCATGGTCGCCCAACTCGCCTGTCACAGCCTCCCGATAGTCATCGTCGTCCTCGACGAAGGCGAGACGAATTCGCCGATCCGCGGCGTTGCTTGCGTCGGACTTGAAGGCGGGATTGGAGTCGGGCCAAGCAGAGGCGTTGTCCTTCATCTGTGTTGTCATCGCTCTTCACCTTGTACGCCAGAGTGCTGAACTGCTTTGTCTGAACATCCGGATAGAGCTGGACGTCCAGGGTGCATTTGCCGTCGCGGTAATGCCATTGCTTTCCGGGTGGGTGATCCTTCTCGTCGGTCGGGGGGCCGAGCGAGGCCCGAAGCCTGTCTTCGCTGACGCCGGCCAGATCGAAAGCTGGTGAACTCTTCGCGGCAGTTTCAGTGCCAGAGACCGCAGACCCTTGGGCCGGCGGTCCTTTGGGTGGCGGTGCCGAAGCAGTCTTACGCGAAGTCGGACTGGGAGAAGGTGCTATCAGCGAAGCTAGGTCGCTTCGCGCACTACGAGCCACGTCGCACCCCGACAAGAGCAGTAGCCCGACCCCCACGGCCTGCAACATCAGTCCCCTGATCGCCATTTTCCTTGCAAATCGCGTTAAGCGAGAATCACGTCAAGCGAGGCTTAGTCGCAGCTTGCGGCAGGTTTGCGGCAGAAACCGACCTCTGAGGCTGCTTTTTGCACAGCCGTACTGCAAAGACCCCAACGGCCCTTACGGCTTGCTGGTCCAGCGCGGCGGCAACACACGGGTGTTGAGGAAGTAGGGCACGCTGTTGTCGCTCATCCGGAAGGAGCCGAGCAGCGGGATATCATATTCACCGCGAAAATAGATCTCCGCGCGCTGGGCAATGGCGGGATCGTCGTTGATCGGATGCCCGATCAGCGTCCGGAAGGGACAGGTGAAGGTCGCGAATTCACCCGGCTCGAGGCCCAAGCCA
>CAMDPA010000561.1 GCA_945903565.1 Devosia equisanguinis
GTCACGGCCGCGTTCTGGCGAAGGACAATGGGTTCAGGAAACGCGCTTATGACCATGCCCGAGCCGGAGTTGTCGATCGACGACACGGTACGAGAGGCAATGCCTGGACCGGAGCATACGAATCCGAGCCCGGCAGAAGCGTCGCCCAACCCGCCATCCCGCAATCCGGCCACGGGAAATCCAGATGGATGAACTACCCGCGCCGATTCGACCCGCTTGCGCCGGCCCACTCTCACGCGACGAGGAGCTGTGGAGTATCCGGACCATTAGAGCCCGCACCGGCCTGTCGCGCTCGACGATCTACGACTACATCAGCCGTGGACTGTTCCCGGCGCAGCGCCAACTCGGCCCCCGCCGCGTCGCCTGGCTCGCCTCAGAGGTTCGCGCCTGGATCGCCAGCCGGCCGACACAGATTGGCAAGTGAGCCTCGAACGGGTGCTGCAACGGCGCACCATGCCCAGGAACAGGCGGTTGTATTTCGACTGGGCCGCGAAGTCCGCTGACGGACGCGTGGCGCCAACCGCGATCAACAACTGTTGCAGATTGTGGATTCATGCATGCAGCAGTGGCGCGCCGGCCGAGAATCAGAAATTTTCATCCGTGAGGGATGGCGAGGGGCTTCAACAAGAAGGAGCACAGCATGGGCGGTCAAGTCTACAATCGAGCGGTCGGGCGCATCGCGGAGTTGCAGGCCGAGTTGCAGCGCTTGGAAGTATTCATTGTGACATACCGCGAGCTTGCAGATGATGCGGGTGAGCCAGCGCCGTCGCGGTCTGCTCACGAGCACCCCTTGCAGGAGACCGAGGAGCAGCATGACGGTGTCGACGAAGCCGATCGTCCGAGGGCAACACCGCAGGCTGAGCTTGAGCGCGTGGTCGAGCAGGTGCTGCTCACCAACGGCGCGCCGCTGCAGAGGTTTGAGCTGATGGAGCGTGTCAAGGCGTTGGGCGTGGTCATCGGGGGACGCAACGAAATCACCAACTTCGGCTCAAAGCTCAGCCGCGCTGGGCGGCTCGTGAACCTGCCCAAGCTCGGTTACTGGCCGAAAGAGAAGCCGTTCGAGCCGGGAGGCTATCAGCCCGGCAGTACAGGTTTCCCACTAGCGGCCTGAGTTTGACATTTATGAGTGCGGCGTTAGAGGCGTGCGCGTGACCGAGAGGAGCATAATGCGGGGTGCCCAAGCAGCCCAGAAGGCGGCGCAATCCGCTGCTTGACAGTCCAAGCACCCGCGTGAACCCACTTCACGCGGTTCAACTTGGATTCTGGGAGATGGAAGAAGCAGCCGCCTTCCTGATCGGCTACGATCGGAAGTTCTTGAACCGCGCATCTGTCGAGGCCGATCTTCGGGGAACCGAAGTAGCTGCCGAGTTCTTGAGACGGGTCGAAGCCATCGAACGTGCCGTCGAGCTGGGGGACCTGCGCAAACCATTGCGACCAATAGCTTGTGTGTCCTGGGCGACTGGCTGCGGCTTCGAAGTACCTTCAGTGATCATTGACTTGGTAAGAAGCAGCTCCAAGGGCTCCTTCGCGACCTCGTCCGGTACGGCTCCGCTCTCAAACGATGCGAATGGGCCAATGCAACGGCCAGATCCCAGCGAGGTTGCAACCAACGTTCTCCATAGCTCCCGGCTCAGTGCACAGACGCAAAGGCTGAATTCAGCGCAACGCATCATCAGCGGCTTGCTGCGCAGCAAGTATGGGCTCACTCCTGGACAGGCGTCCGAGGGAGACATGGACGGTTCCATAGCCGATTTGAAGTCCGTCGGGGTTGTCGTAGATCCCAAGACGTTGTTGCGTCACTTCACAGAAGGATCGGGATTGGCGGCCAGGAAGAAGGGTAGCGGAAACGGATCGGATTCCAAGTAGCTGCACGGAATCCAACCGGTTTTCCGTCCTCTATCCTCGCTATACGCTGTAGCACCGCCTCGTCCACAACCGGATGGAGGCACACCTTGGCACAGCACGCCACACTTCCCGAGACCGGCTTCCTCCGGCTCAAGAAAATCCTCGCCCCCGACGGACCGATCCCCGTGTCGAAGTCGACCTGGTGGGCCGGTATCAAGGACGGTCGCTTTCCGAAACCGGTCAAGTTGGGACCGCGCACGACAGCATGGCGCGTCGAGGATATCCGGCGATTGATCGAGAAGGGGGCGGCCTGAGCCATGCGCTCTTCTCCTGCTCAAACCATTGCCGTCGCGCTCGGTGGATACAGGTCCGGCAACTGCTTGATGGCGCGGTGCCCAGCGCATGACGACTCGACGCCGAGCTTGTCGATCAGGGAGGCCCGCGATGGCAAGCTGCTCGTGCACTGCCATGCCGGCTGCGAACAGACCGCCGTCATTGCGGCGCTGCAGGAACGCGGGCTGTGGGCACCTGGCTCTGTAAACTGCGAACACCGATATGACGCGCGGTCTGACCGAACTTCGAACCGTGACGACGACAAGCTGCGCACAGCCAACGCGCTGCAACTGTGGTGCGCCGGACGGCCCACAGACGAAACGCTGATTCAGGTCTACCTGCGATCTCGCGGCATCCGGATCGCGCTACCGGGGACCATCAAATTCCATTCCGGTCTGAAACATCGCGTCGGCAGCATCTGGCCGGCGATGATCGCCCTGGTTACGCAAGGCCGCGACAATCGGCCGATGGGCGTTCACCGCACGTACCTGGCGCGAGACGGCCGCGGCAAGGCGCCGATCGAGCCCAATAAGATGATGTTGGGGCCCTGCCGCGGCGGGGCAGTGCGGCTGGCGCCGGCGGGCGACCCGTTGATGATCGGCGAAGGGATCGAGACCTGCCTTGCTGCGATGCAGGCGACCGGCCATGGCGCATGGGCCGCGCTGTCGACCTCAGGCTTGCGCACGCTCGATCTGCCTCCAGCGGTCCAAGACGTCATCGTGCTCGCAGACGGGGACGCGCCCGGCGAGGCGGCGGCACTGGCAGCTGCTGCTCGATGGCGGCACGAAGGGCGACGCGTGCGCATCGCTCGGCCGCCGCAGGGAGCCGATTTCAACGATTTGTTGCTGGATCGGGCCGCATTGATCGGGGAGCCCGCACGATGAAGGATGATGCCGAGAATAGAATTGCGGAAATCGTTGCTGGCGCCGAGGAATTCATTGGGCAGACATCCGGTGCGGACGGATTGGGGAAGCCCAGACTGAAGGTCGAGAGTTGCAATCCGCATCTGACCGTGGCCGCGCTGCGCGAAATCCTCGC
>CAMDPA010000562.1 GCA_945903565.1 Devosia equisanguinis
CGCTGCGCAAGGGCGCGGCCCGCACCGTGAAGGCGCTGATGAAGCTGATCGGCCGCCTCATCAAGACGTTTGCACCCGACGAGTGCGCGAACTACTTTCGCCACGCCGGATACGGGTAGCGACCCAGATCAGGTGGAAAATGCTCTAGACCGTCGACGGAGGGGGTCGCGCTCGCGCGCTTACCCGCCCTACTCCCCTACTCCATACTTCTTCTCGAACTCCCACACGTCGGGAAAGCCGATCAGCGTGTTGAAGTCGGAGAACGCGTACATCGGCGTCTTGCCGGTAGACGTACCGGCTTCCTTCAACTCGCCATAGGCGCCCTCCAACGCCGCCGCGGTCGCAAGAAATCCCGTCGCCGGAAAAATCGCGATACGGTAGCCGAGTTCCGCCAGACGCTTCGCCGGCAACATCGGCGTCTTGCCGCCGTTGACCATATTGGCGAGCAACGGCTGATCGAACCGCTTGCCGATGGTCTCCATCTCGGCCTCGGTCTCCGGCGCCTCGATGAAGAGCACATCGGCGCCAGCCTTGGCATAGGCCTCCATCCGCCGCATCGCCTCGTCAAGGCCGAGCCCTGTCCGGCTATCGGTGCGCGCGATGATGAGAAAATCCTTCGACGAGCGGCTGTCGCTGGCCACCTTGATCTTCTGCACCATGTCCGCGGTCGGGATCACGCGGCGGTTGGGCGTATGCCCACACTTCTTGGGGAATTCCTGATCTTCGAGCTGGATCGCGGTGACGCCCGCCTCCTCGTAGCCACGGATCGTATGGCGCACGTTGAGCAGGCCGCCATAGCCGGTATCGGCATCGGCGATCACGGGCGTCTTGGTCATCTTCGCGATCGTGCCGATGCGCTCGACCATGTCGCGATAGGTGGCGATGCCCGCATCCGGCAGCCCCATGGCCGACGCCACGGTGCCATAGCCGGTGACGTACAACGCCTTGAACCCCATCCGATCGGCCACCAACGCCGAGATCAGATCGAACACGCCCGGTGCGACGATCACACCGGGCTTCTTGAGCGCCTTCTTCAATGCCGGATCGGCCATTCGCGTTTCCTCTCACCACACACCATTCGCAATCACCGCTCAGCGAAGAGATAGCCCTTGCCGTTGCGCTTGATCTTGCTGCCCAGAGGGCCGCGGAAGTGGCACGGCACCAGCCAGCTCTTGTCCTCCACCGCTGCTTCGAGGAACGCCATCCGCGTCGCCCGGGCCTGCGCCTTGTCCGTGCAGAAGCACGTCGACAGCTCCGGCATCGCGAGCTGCAGCGGCGAGTGCATCGCGTCGCCGACGAACAGCGCGCGATCATTGCCGCGCCGCACGTCGAGCCCGAGCTGCCCCGGCGTGTGACCGTAGAGACCCTTGAGCACGAGGCCCTTGCCGAGATCGTGACCGTCGTCGACGAGATCGGCCTGCTTGGCATCGAGGATCGGGATCACCGAATCAACCAGCGCGCCGCCGGCCACCGTGGCCCGGTCGGGTTGCGCCATCCAGTGATCGAGCTCCTTGCGGCCGAACAGATAGCGCGCACGCGAGAACGTCGGCACCCAGCGGCCATTGTCGAGCTTCGTGTTCCAGCCGACATGATCGGTATGCAGATGCGTGCAGAACACGACATCGACGTCCTCGGGCTTCAGCCCAAGCATCGCCAGCCGCTCCAGATAGCCGCTAGCCTGCCGATGGTTCCACAACGGCCGCGTCGGTCTTTCCTTGTCCTCGCCGACGCACGCATCGATCAGGATCACCCGCCCGTCGACCTCCACCACCAGCGAACGCACAACGAGATACAGCTCTTTGTCCTTGATGTATGTGGGCTCCAGCCAGCTCCGGTGCGGATCGATCTGTTCGGGGCTCGCATCCGGGAATACGTGTGCCAAGTCCAGCGCATAGCCGTCGAGATCGACGAGCGCGCGCACACGAACATCGCCAATCATGAGTGTCGTAACGGCTTGCTGCATATTCTAGCTCCTTTGAAAGAGAGTCCCCAGGACTGTGATCCGATCCGGCATTCCAGCACGGCGCAGCGCCGCCCACAACGTCGCTTGATTGGACGTGACGACCGGCACGCCCAGCGCTTCTTCTAATCGCGCGTGCAGCAGCAGCGTCGGGAAATCCGTGCAGGTGATGAGGCAAGCGTCGCAACCCGCCACGAACGTGCCGCGCACATGCGTTTCGATCGTGTCGAGCGGCGTCTGCGCGATCAGAGGATAGTCGACCGGGCCGTTGGCGCCGAGCCCCAACCCGGCAATCGCCAAGGTCTCGATGCCATTGGCCTGCAGAAACGCGACTTCGTGATGGTTCAGCGCATCGTGATACGGCGTCGCGATCGAAATGCGCTTGGCCCCCAGCACCTCCAGCGCGTCGACAATCGCGGACGCGGTCGTCACCAGCGGCACACCGGTCGCGCGTTCCACCTCTGCGGCCAACGCGTGCCGCGGATTGATCATAGACCCCGCGGTGCAGGCATAGGCGACGACATCGACACGCGCCTCGGCCAGCTCGCGCACTTTGGCGACGATATCGGCGACCAGCGCCCGCCGTCCCTCCGCCGACGCCGTATCGAGATGAACCGGCATCCGCACCGTGTGGAACGTGACGCCATCCGGCATCACGCGCGCCCATTCCGCCTCGTTGACGGTGTTGGTCGGCGGCACGATCAGCCCGAGCTTGGCGCGATACGAATAGGCCGACTTGTGTCGCGCTTGCATTCCCAAACTCCGAACGGGCCCGCCTGGATACGGACCAGCTCAGTGTGCGTGCAACAGCCTTCTCGCGCAAGTAGGGGGCTCTTACCGCTTTGCCAACGTGGCACGTCCGGCGGCGGACCACCTTGCGGCGGCTGTTGCGGCGGCTGCTTTCGCTCCGGTGGCGGCGAACGCAGTGCCGGAGGAGGCTGCTGCGGCGGCGGTGGGGCCTGCACCTGCGGACGAGGCTGAGCAGGCGGGGGCGCTGCGACCGGCGGCTGTGGCGGCTGTCGCCGCTCGACCTCACGCGGATCGCGGCCACCAAACGGCGGCTGCCCCGGCATCGGTTCGCGTCCGGCAAACGGAGGCCGCCCGCCAGAGAGACGGCTCCACAATTTCGGACGGTGCGATGAGTGGAATCTCTGCCTGACAGCGCGCACGGTTGTGCGTGCGAATCAGGAGCCAGAATGACGAAGCGAACACGCCGGAACCACTCACCGGACTTCAAGGCCAAAGTGGCCCTTGC
>CAMDPA010000563.1 GCA_945903565.1 Devosia equisanguinis
AAGTGATCGACGTTTCCAACCGCCTCGAGCTTTCCGATCAATCCCGCGCGGCCCTCGCGCTGAAATGTCGGAACGAGGCCGAATGCGTAGGCGTCGAACGCGGCACTGGAAGGCGCGGGCGGCAGGGCCTCTGCTGGCGATGCCGACGATGGTGGCACAGTCGAAGCCGGTCGGGTGGCGGCGCGCGGTTGCACTTGGACCGCTACCTTGGCGGGCTTGCGCGCGGGATAAACCGCGATCTTGCGCACCCGAAGGGACGTGAACGTCGCCTTGCCGCGCGCGACGAGCCGTTTCGCGGCATCGGGGTCAAGCCCCGCTTCCTCGGCGAAGAACCGCTCGAGGAAGCGGTCCTTGGAGTGACCCGAAAGCTTCAGCGTGTTGTCTTTCATCGGAGCGCTTCCATCATGCGTGGCGTCGCGAAAACTCAGGTTCGCGCTATTTCAGGCCGGTTTGCGGGCTGGAGCGGCGGCGTCCGCGCCCAGCGTTTCGAGCAATTCGTCGTAGAGGGCGCGGAGCATCCCCACCGACGGCCCGTATTTCTCTTCCATCGTCTGCCGCTCGTCGCTCCAGTCGAAGGCGTTGGCGATGTCGGGGCTCTGCAGAACCCGCGATGCCAGCGTGGGATGATTGAATGCGATGGTGTCTATGATGGTCTCGTCGCGCCCGCCAGGCCGCACGGCATTGGCCACGCAGATATAGCGCCGCTGTTCCGGCGGGATCGCCATCGTATCGTCGTAGGGCTTGCCCTCGATGATTGACGCAATCCGGTCGACTGCGAACTCTGAGACGGCATCGGGCCGGAACGGCACGACGACCTTGGCGGCAAGCGCCAGGGCAGCCGCCGTCGCATTGGACAGCCCCGGCGCGCAATCCATGATCACGACATCGGCCAGCGGCGCGGCGAAACCCAACGCCTGTCGGAAATGGTTGGCGCACTTGAGCTTGGCTTGCCGGAACGGCGTGTTGTGCCGGCTATAGTGGGTAATCAATTCGTCCTGCATGTCCTCGAAGGCAAGTGAGCCGGGCAGCAGCGACAACTGCGGCACGCGCCCCTGCGCGTCGGTGACGTCGCCGGCTTTCTGAACGATGTAGTCCGCGATCGGGTTCATCGCGTACATCCGGTCCTCGATGAACGCGGCGACGTTCTTGGAATGGCGCTGCGTCTCGATCCACTGCGAACCGCCCAGCAGGATCAGCGAGGAATTCGACTGTGCATCGAGATCGATCAGCAACACGCGCTTGTAGCCCCACACCGCGAAGGCATGCGCCAGCATCACCGAAATCGTCGACTTGCCGACACCACCCTTGCGGTTGGCCACTGCCAGATAATAGGCCATCTAACCCTCGAATGCCCGAGCGGGCGCATGGTAATTTCACGCTCTATGCGCTGATTCCGCGAGGCGAATCAACGTTGCCAGACGACGGTAACCGGAGTTATGCGTGTCCGCGTTTCCGTCTGCAGTTGCGAATTGGCCCAACTCTTGCCAAGTGAGCGTTACCGATTGAATCGCGGCACAGGCGCGCGCATTGTTAATCGCGTGTTCTGCCGGGCGGGAAACGCTCACAGAGCGGAAATCTTGCGAAGGAATGACACATGACGCGCCGCTACTTCGGCACAGACGGCATCCGCGGCCTGTCCAACCGGTCGCCGATGACGTCAGAGGTTGCCTTGCGCGTGGGCATGGCGGCCGGCACGATCTTCTCCAACGGCGAGAAACGCCGGCACCGCGTGGTGATCGGCAAGGATACGCGGTTGTCGGGCTACATGATCGAAAGCGCGTTGATGTCGGGCTTTACCGCCGTCGGCATGGACGTTTTCATTCTTGGCCCAATGCCGACGCCGGCGGTTGCGATGCTGACGCGATCGCTGCGGGCGGACCTGGGGGTGATGATCTCCGCGTCGCACAATGCCTATCACGACAACGGCATCAAGCTGTTCGATCCCGACGGCTACAAGCTGTCCGACGAGCTGGAGCTCGAAATCGAGGCGATGATCGACGGCCCCAGCAACGCCATGCTGGTCTCCGCCGACCAGATCGGCCGTGCCACGCGGGTCGAAAGCGCCCAGGAACGCTATATCGAGTTCGCCAAACGGACGTTGCCGCGCAACCTGCGCCTCAACGGCCTGCGCATCGTGATCGATTGCGCCAATGGTGCCGGCTACAAGGTCGCGCCCGAAGCGCTATGGGAGCTCGGCGCGGAAGTCATCAAGATCGGCGTCGAGCCGAACGGTCGCAACATCAATGACAAGTGCGGTTCGACTGCGCCTGAAGCACTCGCCGCTAAGGTCCTGGAAACCCGCGCCGACATTGGTATCGCACTGGATGGCGACGCCGATCGCGTCGTGATCATCGACGAAAAGGGCGAGATCATCGACGGCGACCAGGTGATGGCCGTGATCGCCAAGAGCTGGCACGAGCGCGGGCAGCTCGCCGCCGGCGGTGTCGTTGCAACCGTGATGTCGAATCTCGGTTTGGAGCGGTATCTGGACAGTATGGGCCTCACGATGCACCGCACGCCCGTCGGCGACCGCTATGTCGTGGAGCATATGCGCAAGCACGGCTTCAACGTGGGCGGGGAACAGTCCGGCCATATCGTGCTGTCGGACTTTACGACCACTGGAGACGGCCTCGTCTCCGCGTTGCAGGTGTTGGCGGTCGTGGTCTCGACCGAGAAGCGGGTCAGCGAAGTGTGCTCGCGCTTCGAGCGCCTGCCGCAGATCTTGCGCAACGTGCGTTACGAGAGCGGCAAGCCGCTGGAGGACGCGCGCGTGATCAAGGCGATCGAGAGCGCGAAAAAGAAGCTCGGCAGTGCGGGACGTCTGGTGATTCGCCCCTCCGGCACCGAGCCGGTGATTCGCGTCATGGCGGAAGGCGACGACGAGCGCCTCGTCTCCACCGTCGTGGGCGACATCGTCGAAGCCGTGAAACTCGCGGCGGCTTGATATTCTCCCGCGCCACCGGAATTCGTAGGTCGGGTCGAGGCACGAGACCCGACATGCAACGGCAAACGTCGCGCGAGGAATGTCGGGTCTCGCGAAAGCTTGACCCGACCTACGCCACCGCCAGCTAAGGACAGATCGCAGAATAACCGCTACGAGTTCCCCGGTCTGCGTGGGCTGATTGTATAGTTCCATTCGGGATGGAAGTCATCGCCGACAAGCTTGACCGCCGCCAACTCGGCTTTGCTGACCTTGATGCCTTTCTCATAGGTT
>CAMDPA010000564.1 GCA_945903565.1 Devosia equisanguinis
CGAGATCATGGCCTTGCTCCGGTCAAGCGTGCTCGGCCTCATCCGCCGCACCGGACGCAAACCCACCGAAGCCCGTCCCGCCTACGCCGCCCACCCCAAAGCCGCGATCAGGCTGCTCATGGGCTCATGAATTGAATTGCCCTGTGGGACAGCCCCCTGCGGAGCGTCTTTCTCTGGCGTACGGGCCAGGGAGATGTCATCCTTTGCAATCGCAGACAACCATCACGATTGTACGGGAGTGCGCTCATGCCAACTGGCGTCGGACTGAAGCAGGCTGGATTTTACGATTGCGCAGGCGGCGGGCAAGTCGTCGTCGAGAACGGCATCGCGTATATCGCGCATATGCGTGCGCCGCACGGCACCTCGGTGGTGGACGTTCGCGATCCCAAGAATCCGAAGCTGCTCGCGACGCTCGACATGCCGCCGGGAACGCACTCCCACAAAGTCCGCGTCGGCAACGGCCTGATGATCGTCAACCACGAGCTCAATCACGTCGACACCAATCCCGTCCCCGCAGGATGGATGGGCGGCATCGGCATCTACGATATCTCGACGCCCTCTAAGCCAAGCTTGATCAAGCGCTGGGAGACGCCCGGCACCGGTGTCCACCGCTACGATTTCGACGGCCGCTACATCTACATGTCCCCGACGGTCGAAGGCTACGTCGGCAACATCATGATGATCATGGACCTGAAGGACCCCGCCAAACCGACGGAGGTCGGCCGCTGGTGGATGCCCGGCCAACACGTAGCCGGCGGCGAGAAGCCGACGTGGGACAAGACGGCCCACCGCTGCCACCACCCGCTGCGCATGGGCAATCGGCTCTACACCAGCTATTGGCTCGGCGGCTTCGTGATCCTCGACATCGAGAACATGGAAAAGCCGAAGCTCGTCTCCGGCCTCGACTGGTCGCCGCCGTTCCCGTGCCCGACGCACACGGCGCTGCCGATACCCTTCGATATCCTGGGCCGCCGCTACGTGTTGGTCGCCGACGAGGACGTATTCCGCAAGGAGCACGAGGTCGCCGCGTTCATGTGGATGGTCGACATCACGGACGAGCGCAACCCGGTGCCGGTGTCGAGCTTCCAGGTCGAAGGCATCGCCGGCCGGAACATGCCCACCAATACCGGCTGCCACCAGCCCTGCGAAAAGGTGACGGGAACCGAGATCCCGTTTGCATGGTTCGCGCAAGGCCTGCGCATCGTCGACATCAAGAACCCGCAGGCGCCGCGCGAAGTCGCCAACTACATGCCCGATCCAGCTCCCGGCCAGACGCGCTGCTCGAGCAACGACATCACGGTGGATGATCGCGGCCTGTTCTACCTGCTCGATCGCGTGCGCGGCCTGAGCATCGTGGAGCGGATGTAGAGGTGGTGTCAGACCCTCTGGGTCTGACACAATGCACGACGTCCAACGAGTGTGCGATCAGCGACTGTTCTGCGAACTTGCGCCACGGTGTCAGACCCGGAGGGACTGACACCCCTATCAAACCTCCCCCGCCAGATGCCGTGCGAGCCAGCGCGCTGAACGCAACAACCGGCCGTCGTCACGGCGCGCACCGATCAACTGCACGCCGATCGGCATGCCTTCCGCTTCCAGCAGCGGCAGGGTGACTGCGGGAACGCCGAGATAGGTCCACATGCCGTTCATCACGGGATCGCCGGTCGAAGCCAGTCCTTTGGGTGCGGGCCCGAGCGAGGACGGCGTCAGGATCGCGCTGTACTGACTCAGCAATTCCTCGACCGCATCGTAGATCGTCTCGCGCATGTTGACCGCGCGGATGTAGTCCTGCGCCGCAACGCGCGCGCCCGACTTCAATCGCTCGGTCATCCCCTCGCTCAACAGCTCGGGCGCACGCTCCCGGAACAAGCCATAGTAACCTGCGTTCTCCGCCGACTGCACGATGCGCTGGCATTCCATCGCCTGCGCCAGCGAGGGAATCTCGACCTCCACCACGCGACCGCCGAGCTCGCCCACGAGCTCACCAAATGCCTCGCGCGCGATATCGGCCATCATGTCCCAGGCCGGCGTTTTCACGAACGCGAACAGCGGCGGCAGCGGCGGCTCTCCGCCCGCGATCTCTGTCAGGCGGGGACGGGCAGCATTGATGCTGACGGGATCAGCGGCGTCATGTACGCCGACGGCCTCGGCAACGAGCGCCAGATCCTCCACCGTACGTCCGTAGACACCGATCGTATCGAGCGTATGCGACTGCAAGAGCACGCCACGCCGCGAGATGAGACCCAGCGTCGGCTTGAACCCATAGATGCCGCAGAACGAGGCCGGACGGATCACCGAGCCCGCCGTTTGCGTGCCGAACGCCAGCGGAACCATGCCGCACGCCACCGCCGCCGCCGAGCCCGACGACGAGCCGCCGGGCGTGTGCGCGACATTGCGCGGATTACGCGTGACGCCTGGCGTGGAACTCGCCAGCTCCGTCGTCACGGTCTTGCCCATGATGACCGCTCCGGCCGCGCGCAGCGCCGCGACGCAGCTTGCATCCTCGCGCGGGCGATAGTCCTTGAACAGCGCCGAACCCGCTTCCGTCGGCATGTCAGCGGTATCGATCACATCCTTGATGCCGACGGGCACGCCGTGCAGCGCGCCGAAACCGGCCCCCGTGCGCGCGACACGATCGGCCTCACGTGCCTGATCCAGTGCGTGCGCGCGATCGAGGAACGCCCACGCCTTGACCTGCGGCTCCAGCGCATCGATCCGTTCCAGACAGGATGAAACAAGCGCCTCGCTCGTCAATTCCCCATTGCGGATTGCCGCTACGGCTTCGCTGGCGGTCATGTCCGCGGGCAACTTGGCGGCAGTGGCCTTGCGGCGGGCCCCAGCGGGCTTGGTTGCTTTGGCCATATGTTTCCTCGGCTCGTGCGATGATCTCGATGTCATCACATACGACGAGGCGGGTAGCGGGCGAAAGCCACCGCGATCGAGCATTTTCCGGTTAAGTGGACACCGGTTAACCGCAGAAAATGCGACAACCGAAGGACTAGAGCGCTTTCCTCTAGCTCAAATCGAGTGAAAAGCGCTCTAGAATTGGGTTTAAAGCCTCGACAGTGAGGTGGCCCCGCTTGTTCGGACAGATTTTCCGCTGCGATAAGTGGAGGCTCTGCCGGGGTTAGACTGCCGAGCGGATCGGCAGGATGCAGTGTGGTCCGAAGTATGCCCGATCGGGCGTCATGCCGTCGAGGCTCGAGTGCGGG
>CAMDPA010000565.1 GCA_945903565.1 Devosia equisanguinis
TCCGGGTCTGACACCGATGCTCTAACGTCTCAGTACGGTGTCAGACCCGGAGGGTCTGACACCGTTCAAACCAACTCGAACGGCAGCGCGACGGGACTGCGAAAATTCGACGACGAGATCCAATCCAGCTTGGTTGCGGCAAGCCGGAACTGCGGCACCCGCGCCAAGAACCGCCGCATCGAGACGTCGGTCACGAAGCGCGCCATCTGGCTGCCCATGCAGAAGTGTTTGCCGCCGCCAAAGCCAAGATGCCCGACCGACTTGCGATCGATGTCGTAGACATCCGGGTTGGGGAACTTGCGGGGATCGCGGTTGGCCGCACCATACGCGAGGATCACGGTATCGCCGGCGCGGATGGTCTTGCCGTGCAGCACCTTGTCCCGCCCCGCCACGCGCTTGAAGCGCTGCGCCGACGTGTTGAACCGCAGCGACTCGTCGATCGCCTGACCCATCAGTCCGGGATCGGCCACGATCCGGCGGCGCGCGTCGGGATGATCGTGCAGGTTCAGCGCCAGCATCGTCATGAAGCTCGATAGCGACTCGATACCCGCCATCACGAACGTCGCCGACGTCATCACGATCTCGCGGTCCATCAGCCGCTCGCCGTCAATCTCCGCTTCGGCAAGCCGCGTGATGAGATCGTCGGACGGCGCTTTGCGGCGCTTACTCACTTCCTCGTCGAGGAAACGGGCGAGCCAACGGAACGCCTCGATCTGCTCCGCGTTGCGGCCGCGCACGGATTTGTCCGTCGAGATCGCCAGCACGACCTTGCGCCGAATCTCGACGGGATCTTGCGCTGGTAGTCCCATCATCTTGAGCAGGATGGCGACCGTGATCTCGCTCGAATACGCGGTGACAAAATCGAACGTGTGCGTGGCCAGGATGCGATCGAGCGCGCGGTCCGCCACTTCTTCTATCGGCTCCAGTAGATATTCGACGTTGCGCTTGAGGAACGCGGCCTGCGCCAGGGCCCGTAAGCGATCGTGCCGTGGCGGATCGGTGGAGCCGAGCGTAGCGCCTGCACGACCGGGTATTTCGTCGATCAAGTTGCCTTGCGTGGAGGAGAACGTTTCCCAGTCCTGCGCGGCCTCCGACACGTCCGCGTAGCGCGTGAGTATCCAATGCTTGTCGCGCTCCGACCAATAGGCCGGCGCCTCCTCCCGCAGCCGCGCATAGTGCGGAAACGGATCGGCATCGATCGCGGGGGAGTAGAGATCGAACAGAACGTCGGCGGGGCTGTGCATGATCCGAACTCTGGCACGATGACTTGGACCACAGTCTAAGGACCGAATTGGCGGGAAGTCCAACCCAGTTCGAGCAGAGCGTTATTTATCCTCTGGTTCGGGATCTTCGACCGCTCCAATCCCGCTCTGATATTCACGCCTCCGCCACCAGTGGCGCGAGATCACACACGACGAGATCGGGCGGTGTGTCGGGGTACTCCGCCGGCGCATCGGTCCGGTTCACCCACACGCCGCGCATGCCCGCGACCTTGCCCGCCGTCACGTCCCAGCGGTTGGAGGACTGGAACGAGACCTTGTCGAGCGGCACACCGAAGTGCTTCGACACAAGATCGTAGACCGGGCGATGCGGCTTGAACACGCCGGCCTCGTGCACGGTAATCAGTGTATCGAACACGCCGCCGAGCTTGGCCGAATTGACCGCATCCGCGATCATGTCGGGATCGCCGTTGGTCAGGATCGCGAGTTTCGCGCCCCGCGCCTTCAGCTGCTCCAAAACGCCTGCCACCTCCGGATACGCATCAAGCGTCCGATAGGCCGCCATCAGCTTGTCGCGCACGCCGGGGGGAATGCCGCCGACCGCTGCAACAGCAAAATCCAAGCTATCGCCAGCGAGTTTCCAGAACGTCGTGTGCCGCCCGGTACCCGCCCATATCCACGTGTATTCGAGATGCTTGGCGCGCCACACCTGGCTCAATCGCTCCCAGTTGGGCCCGATCTCGCCTGCGAATTTCGAAGCGGCCGAATGCACATCGAACAGCGTGCCGTAAGCGTCGAAGGCGTAGTGGGAATAGGTGGGCATGTTTGCCTCGATAACCGTGAAGTCGAGTGGTCAAAACCTACTTACGATTTCACGCCTTTGCCTCGCAGCAGGTGGATGATCGCCGAGAAATCCGCGCCGCCCTCGCCCCAGGCGTTATGCATTCCGTAAAGCTGTGCGGCGGCAGCGCCAAGCGGTGTGCTCGCCCCAGACGCAGCCGCCGCCTCCTGCGCCAACTTCAAATCCTTCAACATCAGCGCCGACGAAAACCCCGGTTTGTAGTCGCGGTTGGACGGCGCGGCCGGCACGGGCCCTGGCACCGGGCAATAGCTCGTCAACGACCAGCACTGGCCCGACGATGTGGAGGCGACATCGAATAGCGCCTGATGCGAGAGCCCCAGCTTTTCGGCCAACGCGAATGCCTCGCACACGCCGATCATTGAAATTCCGAGGATCATGTTGTTGCAGATCTTGGCGGACTGGCCCGCGCCCGCGTCGCCGCAGTGCACGATGCGCTTGCCCATCGCCTCCAGCACGGGCTTGGCCTTCTCGAACGCTGCAGCCGTGCCGCCGCACATGAACGTCAGCGTGCCCGCCTCCGCGCCACCGACTCCGCCCGACACCGGTGCATCGAGCGACAACATTCCCGATTTGTCTGCTAGTTCATGAGCCGCGCGCGCGGAACCAACATCGATCGTCGATGAGTCGATGAACAGCGTGCCGGGCTTTGCCGCCTCCATGATGCCACCGCCCCACACCGCGAGCGTATCCTTGCCCGCCGGCAGCATCGTCACTACGACGTCGGCAGCGCGCACGACATCGGCAGCCGAAGCGCCCGTCGTGACACCTTTATCCCCAGCGTTTTTCAGGTTCGCCGCAGCGAGATCGAAGCCCGCCACGCGATACCCGGCCTTCACAAGATTTGCAGCCATGGGCTGGCCCATGAGTCCGAGCCCGATGAAACCGATGCTGGCCATGCGCGCTGCCTCCATCCGTTGAGTGTTGCCGATATGTCATCCACTCGTCCCACACCGCGCAGCGCAGCGGAAGTGCTTCGCTAGTCGTGTCAGTAGCTTTTGGACTTGTCTGGTTTTGATAGCACACGACTTGGCCGCTTCGGCGGGTTCGGATGATCATCGGCGGAAGCAGGGGACGCCGATGATGTCGAGAGAGGCGCGAGCCGTCAGGCGGCGCACCTCTTGGCTTTGC
>CAMDPA010000566.1 GCA_945903565.1 Devosia equisanguinis
GGTATCCAACCCGCGTATCAGAGCTTGCCAACCGACGTCTCCGGCTCCGCCTCCCCTTCTGCGCGATCCTGCCCTACACTATCCGACCGCATCCGCGGCACGGCCGCCAAGCCACGCCCGCACCGCTTGACAAGGGACATCAGAACCTATGAGAGCCATGCCCACATTCTCCGAATCCAAATCCGGGCTCGTCACCCTGCTCGCCTGCGCGATGAGCCTGTTCCACATCTGGACCGGGTTGATGGGCGTGTTCCCCGTGCCGATCCAGACCGGTGTGCACCTCGGCTTCACGCTCGCGCTCGTATTGCTCGTGTCGCCATCGGTGCCGCCGTGGGCGGGCGTGAGCGGGCGCGCGGCGGCGATCGCGTATGATCTCGTCGTGACGGCGGCAGCGCTGATACCGCTGGGCTGGCGGCTCTACAACATGGAGTACCTGCAGACCGGGCGCTTCGAGTTCGTCACGCCGGCAACACCGCTGGAGATCGTGCTGGGGATTGCGTTCGTGCTGGCGGTGCTCGATCTGTGCCGTCGCCAGACCGGTTGGGCGCTGGTGCTGATCGTTGTGGTGTGTCTCGTCTTCCCGATGATCCCGGGCTTGCCGGGTCCATTTGCGCATCGTGGCTACACGATCTCGCAGCAGGTCGATGCGCAGTTCATGACGCTGGCCGGCATCTTCTCGATTCCATTGACCGCGTCGGCCGAGTACATCGCACTATTCATCATCTTTGGTGCGTTCCTGGAACGCAGCGGCCTCGGCAAGTTCATGATGGATTTCGCCATCGGCCTGGTCGGCGCCTATCGCGGCGGCCCTGCCAAGGTCGCGGTGATCTCCAGCGCGATGACCGGAACCATTTCGGGCAGCGCGCCGGCCAACGTGCTCACCGCGGGCGTCATCACGATCCCGCTGATGATCCGGCTCGGCTATCCCCCGTACATGGCAGCTGCGATCGAGGCTGCGGCGTCGACCGGCGGCGTGATCATGCCGCCTGTGATGGGCACGGTCGCGTTCATCATGGCGCAGTATGTCGGCATCCCCTACAGCCACGTCGCGTTCTACGCGATCGTGCCGGCGACGCTGTATTTTTTCGGTGTGTTCCTGACCGTGCATTGGTCGGCATTGCGCCACGACATCAAGGGCGTGCCGAAGGAGGATATGCCCGACTGGAAAGGCGCGTTGCTCACCAAGGGGCATCTCGCGATCCCCGTCGTCGTGCTGATCTGGATGATGGTGGAGGACCGCTCGCCGGGCTACGCGGCGGTGTGGGCGATCTTCGCGGTGATCGCCGTTTCGTTCATCTCGAAAGAGACGCGGATGGGCTGGCGCGACATCCTCGCGGCGCTCGAGAACGGCGCCAAGGGCACGCTGCTGGTGGCGATCGCGACAGCGGCGGCCGGCATGATCGTCGGCATCTTCGAGTTGACCGGCGTCGGCCTCAAGTTCGCGCAGATGGCGACGAGCGTGGTCGACAGCCTGCTGCTCGGTCTCATCATCACGATGATCGTGTCGATCGTTCTTGGCATGGGTGTGCCGCCGTCGATCAGCTATATCGTGCAGGTCGCGGTCACGATCCCGATGCTGATGGTGTTCCTGAAGGCGACGGGGATGGACCCCAAGACGGCGCTGATCGTCACGCACTTTTTCGTGCTCTACTTTTCGGCGCTCGCCGTGCTCACGCCCCCCGATGCGCTGGCCGCGGTTGCCGCCGCTGGCATCGCGGGCAGCCCGTTCCTGAAGACGGCGTTGCACGGCACGCGCGTGGCGTTCGTCGCGTTCATCATCCCCTTCATGTTCGTGTATCGGCCGGGGCTGCTGCTGATCGGAACGCTCCCCGAGATCGTGGAGGCGATCGTGTTCGCGATCCTTGGAATCACGGTTTTGTCGGTCGCGCTGGAAGGTTTCTTCCTGCGCCGTCTGACGCTGATCGAACGGCTGATCGGCTTTGTTTCCGGGTTCCTGCTCGTGTTTCCAACGCCGCTTGGCTACACGGTGGGCCTGGGAATGATGGCATTGCTGATCGCGCTGCAATGGTGGCCGGGGTTGCGGGAGAAGGCGGCGTGAGTGGCGTGGGTGGATGGCAGTGTCCGGCGGACTGGCGGATAACGTAATCCGTGCTAGATTGAATCCATGCTCGCTACTGTTGCAACTCAACTCGCTCGCCACGAGGCCGCCATCGCGGAAGCCTGCGAACGGTTCGCTGTCGTGCGGCTGGATCTATTCGGTTCCGCGTCGACCGATAGCTTTCGGTCTGGCGAAAGCGATTTTGATTTTGCCGTCGTTTTCCGTGAGGATGCGTGGACGAATGCGTTCGATAACTACTTCGGCCTCAAGGAGAGGTTGGAGGTTCTGCTGGCGCGGCCGGTCGACCTTGTCGCCTTGAAATCGGTCCGAAATCCCTACTTGCGAGCAGCCATCGAGAAGACGCGCCATGCCATCTACGTTGCACCAGCCGCATAAGCTGTTGTTTGACGTCATCTCGGCAGCCGAGGCCATCGGGACGTTCATTGAAGGGCGGTCGCGCGATGAGTATCTGAGCGACCTGATGTTGCGCTCCGCTGTCGAGCGGCAATTCGAGATTGTTGGCGAGGCGCTTCGCAGGCTCCAGATCCTCGACCAATCGCTGGCGAAGCTGATAACCGACTATCGTCGCATCATCGATTTCCGGAACCTCATTGCGCACGGCTACGATGTCGTGGAGGCGGATGCGGTCTGGCAATTTGCGACCAGGAACAGAAAGGTGCTCTTGCAAGACGTTCGGGTGCTGCTGGCGAACTTAGGACAGGCCGATCAATAACTGAATCGAAATCGGCGGACTTGATCGGTGTTTTGATCCTTCCATTTCATCACCCCGGGTGCAGGCCGGGGCCCAGGTCACGTCACCTCAGGTGATCGCATTGGATTTCGCAAGACTCTGATACACCGAATCTTTTCACCTTCCAACGCACGTGCGCTCGAAGCTGAACTGGGTCCCCGGCCTTCGCCGGGATGACGCAATGTTTTGGGTTGCGTTAGAGATTGATCCGTCGAGAAGTAGGATCACTTGATTATCGGAGTGCCCTTAGCCCGGATCATGCACCAGGGCGATGGCGTTGACCACGGTGGCCGTTGGCGCGCGGCATCGTTCCGTCCGGCGTGACCGGATCGGCGCAGGTGAAATCGTCGTGCAACGCGTCAGGGGTTGATCTGCCTCGTTCGGCGGCTTGTC
>CAMDPA010000567.1 GCA_945903565.1 Devosia equisanguinis
GCGCAGGCGGTGACCCCGCTTGCGCGCTTTGGCGCGGGGATCGCGCGTCTGTTGCGCGGCGCGCCGCAAACGAAGGCGTCTTCCGCCGGACCGCTGATCGCACTGGAAACGTCGCCGGGGCAACCGGTGTGGGCGCCGCGCGACTACACGACGTTCGCGCGCGAAGGCGTGATGCAGAACGCGATCGTCTATCGCAGCGTGCGGATGATCGCGGAGGCGGCAGCCTCGGTTCCGCTGCTGCTGTATGAGCGCGAGGGCGAGATCATCGAGCATCCGCTGCTCGATCTGTTGAACCGGCCGAGCCCGGGGCAGACCGGCGTCGACCTGCTGGAGAGCTTCTACGGGTTCCTGCTGGTCGCGGGCAATTCGTACATCGAGGCCGCGAGCGCGGGCGGCGGATTGCGCGAGCTGCACGTGCTCAGGCCCGATCGCATGAAGGTAGTTCCGGGCCCGGACGGCTGGCCGGAAGCGTTCGAGTATTCCGCGGGTGGCGCCAGCGTGCGCATCGCCGGCGAGCCGGTCGCGGGCGTGCGGCCGGTGCTGCACATGAAGTTGTTCCATCCCGCCAACGATCACTACGGACTGTCGCCGATCGAGGCGGCGGCATCCGCGATCGATCTGCACAACGCGGCGTCGCGCTGGAACAAGGCGCTGCTCGACAACTCGGCGCGCCCCTCGGGTGCGCTCGTTTATTCGAGTGGTGCGCAGATGACGGCCGAGCAGTTCGAGCGGCTGAAGGGCGAACTGGAAGCGAGTTTCCAGGGCACGCGCATGTTGCCCTGCACGCCTCCGGCATGACGCCGGCCGTCCGTTGCTGCTCGAAGGCGGGCTCGACTGGAAGGCGATGAGTTTGTCGCCGCGCGGCTTGCTGAGTTTATTCGCTTCGGCGACGGGGAACCAACTTATTCACAGAGCTCGCTGAGGACGCTCGTTTCCGCACCGCACTCTGCCGGTCGCCGCGACGCAAGCACCGGCGCTCCGCATCGCTGCTCCGACCTACGAATTTCCCTCGGTTTGCAGCCGCCGACATCCGAAACCAACGCAGGACCACCCACATGACCGAGACGTTGAACCGGCCACCGGAGGTGGCGCGGGAGGTGAGGCTATTGCAGCTCGACATCAAGAGCCTCGCGCTCGACGGGCAGTTCGAGGGTTACGCGAGCCTGTTCGGCAAGGAGGACCTTGGCCACGACATCGTGCTGCCGGGCGCGTTCCGCGAGAGCCTGGCCGAGCGCAAGGCCGGCGACATCAAAATGCTGTTCCAGCACGATCCCACGCAGCCGATCGGCGTGTGGCTGCGCGTGGCCGAAGATGCGCGCGGGCTGTTCGTGCGTGGCCGTCTCATGAGCGAGGTCGCCAGGGCGCGCGAGGTGATGGCGCTGATGCGCGCCGGCGCGATCGACGGGCTGTCGATCGGCTTCCGCATGGTCAAGGGCGCGCGCGACCGGCTCGGCGTGCGACGCCTCGAGAAGATCGATCTGTGGGAAATTTCGATCGTTACGTTTCCGATGCAGCCCGAAGCGCGCGTGTCGTCCGTGAAGACAACGCCGCTTTCGGGCAACGCATCATCGCTTCGCGATTTCGAGCGCTGGCTCACGCAGGACGCTGGGTTCACGCGCACGCAGGCCAGAGCGCTTTTGCGCGACGGCTTCAAAGGCCTCGAGACCCTGCGGGATGCGGGCCGGGGCAACACGTGGGAGGCGCGTCTCGTCGGTCAGTTGGCCGAGGCGACGCGGCTTCTCAAGTCTTCCATCGACACCAGAAGGACAGCCAAATGAACGACACGACAAAAATCGAAACGAAGTCGGCCGACACAGCCGATATCAATACCGCGTTCGACGGTTTCATGCGCGGATTCGAATCCTACAAGGAGGAGAACGACCGCCGTCTCGCCGACATCGAACGGCGTGGCGCGGCCGATCCTCTCACCACGGACAAACTCGCCCGCCTCGACCGCGCGCTCGACGACCTCCAGCACAAGGCGATGCGGCCGCAGCTTTCCGGCGCCGCCGTCACGTCCACCTCGAGCCTTCAGGCGAAGGCCGCGTTCGAGGGCTACGTGCGGCGCGGCGATGCCACGCGCATGATGGGCGTCGAAGGCAAAGCGCTGTCGGCCAGTGCTGGCGCGGACGGTGGATATCTCGTGCCGCCGGAGACGGAGACCGCGGTCATTCGCGCGCTGAAGGCGATCTCGCCGATCCGCGCGATTGCCAGCGTGCGGCAGGTGTCGGGCACCGTCTACAAGAAGCCGTTCGCCACGACCGGCGTGGGCACCGGCTGGGTCGGCGAGGCCGCAGCACGTCCGCAGACGACGACGCCGACGTTGGCCGAGCTGTCCTTCCCGACGATGGAACTCTACGCGATGCCGGCGGCGACGCAGGTGTTGCTCGACGACGCCGCGGTCAACATCGACCAGTGGATCGCCGAGGAGGTTCGCCTCGCGTTCGCCCAGCAGGAAGGCCAGGCGTTCGTGAGCGGCGACGGCATCAACAAGCCGAAGGGCTTCCTCGCCTACGACACGATCGCCAACGCGTCGTGGGAGTTCGGCAAGCTCGGCTTCCTGTCGACGGGCGTGGCCGGCGCGTTTCCCGCCAGCAATCCCTCCGACAAGTTGATCGACCTGATCTATGCGGTGAAGGCCGGTTATCGCGCCAACGGCACGTTCGTGCTGAACCGCTCGACGCAGGCCACGGTCCGCAAGATGAAGGACGCGGACGGACAATACCTCTGGCAGCCGGCCGCTCAGCCCGGCGGCACCTCGACCTTGCTCGGCTTCCCCGTCGTCGAGAGCGAGGACATGCCCGATGTCGCCGCCAACGCCATGGCGATCGCGTTCGGCGATTTCCAGCGCGGCTATCTGATCGTCGATCGTATCGGCATTTCGGTGCTGCGCGATCCCTACAGCGCCAAGCCCTACGTGTTGTTCTACACGACCAAGCGCGTCGGCGGCGGCGTGCAGGACTTCGAGGCGATCAAGCTGTTGAAGTTCGCGGTCTAAGCAGAGTTCGCAAAAGTGTCCTACGCGGTTTTGCGATAAAACTCTGCTGAAGCAAGACTGAGGTGGCCCCGCTTGTTCGGACAGATTTTCCGCTGCGATAAGTGGAGGCTCTGCCGGGGTTAGACTGCCGAGCGGATCGGCAGGATGCAGTGTGGTCCGAAGTATGCCCGATCGGGCGTCATGCCGTCGAGGCTCGAGTGC
>CAMDPA010000568.1 GCA_945903565.1 Devosia equisanguinis
CTGCGCAAGGGCGCGGCCCGCACCGTGAAGGCGCTGATGAAGCTGATCGGCCGCCTCATCAAGACGTTTGCACCCGACGAGTGCGCGAACTACTTTCGCCACGCCGGATACGGGTAGCGACCCAGATCAGGTGGAAAATGCTCTAGGAAGTCGTTGGCGTCGCGTGCGCAGGCGATTGCTGCGTCAGGCTCGGCCTGTTCGACGCCCGGCGAATTGAGAGACAGCACCTGTATATCGATGCCGGCAGCGTCCATTTCCGCGATGCGCTCGCTGCCGATGTTCAACAGCTTGTCGACGATAGCCGCACCACCTGGACGCGACGTCCGAAAGAACTCGGTCGAGACTTTCCCCGGACCGGCCACGAACGCCGGCGTTATGAAGTGCTCTTCTATCGCTATGACGCGCATCTGCCTTCTCCTTGCTATGCCCGTGGCCTCGATCAGCGGTTTGCCATCACTCACCGGCTCGGCGTCGATCGCCTGGAGGCTATGACGTGCTGGCAAGGTGCCACTGTTGATCGCGTTTGCGCAATTGGGATCAGAGCGTCATACCCGGGCAGCGGACGTGCCGGGGAGATGAGCAGCATTGCCGTCCAACAGAAAACCCGCTCGACGCTGTTGGCATCGAGCGGGTGATGACTTCGCAAACGGCGGCCCTGCTGTCCGCCTCAGAGCGCGGCCAGCACGGCCTTCAGCGTGGCGCTCGGCTGCATGGCGGCGGAGGCCTTGGCGGCGTCGGGCAGGTAGTAGCCGCCGATGTCGACGGGCTTGCCTTGGGCGGCGATCAGCTCGGCGTTGATCTTGGCCTCGTTTTTCGTCAGCGCGTCGGCCAGCGGTTTGAAGCGGGCTTGCAGGTCGGCTTCCTTGGTCTGCGCGGCCAGCGCCTGAGCCCAGTAGAGCGCCAGGTAGAAATGGCTGCCGCGATTGTCGATTTCGCCGACCTTGCGCGAAGGCCCGCGATTGTTATCGAGAATCTTGCCGATGGCCGTGTCGAGCGCCTCGGCGAGGACCAGCGCCTTGGCATTCTTGAAGGTATGTCCCAGATGCTCGAGCGATGCGCCGAGCGCCAGGAACTCGCCGAGCGAATCCCAGCGCAGGTAGCCCTCTTGCTCGAACTGCTCGACGTGCTTGGGGGCCGAGCCGCCGGCACCAGTCTCGAACAGTCCGCCGCCCGCCAACAGCGGAACGATCGACAGCATCTTGGCCGAGGTGCCGAGCTCCATGATCGGGAACAAGTCGGTCAGATAATCCCGCAGAATGTTGCCGGTGACCGAAATCGTGTCCTGCCCTTGGCGTATCCGATCGAGCGAAACCTTCATCGCGTCGACCGGCGCCAGAATGCGGATATCGAGCCCCTTGGTGTCGTGATCCTTGAGGTACGTCTCGACCTTGGCGATGAGCTGTGCGTCGTGCGCGCGGTTCTTGTCGAGCCAGAACACGGCAGGCGTGTTGGTGAGGCGCGCGCGGCGCACACCGAGCTTGACCCAATCCCGCACGGCTGCGTCCTTGAGTTCGCACATGCGGAAGATGTCGCCGGCCTCGACAGGGCGCTCCAGCAGCACGTTTCCGTTGTCGGCGACGACGCGAACCGTGCCGCCTGTTGGAACTTCGAACGTCTTGTCGTGCGAGCCGTATTCCTGGGCCTTCTGCGCCATCAGACCCACGTTCGGCACCGAGCCCATGGTCTTGGGATCGAACGCGCCGTTGGCCTTGCAGTCCTCGATGACCGCCTGGAACAGCCTGGCGTAGGAGCGGTCGGGGACCACGGCCTTGGTGTCGTGCAGTTTGCCGTCCGGGCCCCACATTTTGCCGGATTCGCGGATCATCGCCGGGATCGAGGCGTCGATGATGAAGTCGCTCGGCACATGCAGCCCGGTGATCCCCTTGGCGGAATTGACCATGGCAAGGGCCGGGAGTTTTACGAAGCCCTCGGCAATATCGTTTTTGATCGTCTCTTTCTCAGACTCCGGCAGCGCCTCGACCTTCGTCAGCAGATCGCCGAAGCCGTTGTTGAAGTTGACGCCGAGCCGCTTCAGTGTGGCGGCGTGCTTTTCGGCCACATCGGCGAACATCACGGAGACGACATGGCCGAACACGATCGGGTCGGCGATCTTCATCATCGTCGCTTTCACGTGCAGTGAGAACAGCACGCCCTGCTTCTTGGCGTCCGCGATCTGCTCGGCGACGAACTTGCGCAGCGCCTTGGCGCTCATGACGGCGGTGTCGATGATCTCGCCGGCCTCGATCGCGGTCTTGGCTTTCAGCACCGTGACTGCGCCATCGGCAGCAACCAGCTCGATGCGAACGTTGGTCGCGGCGGCGACCGTGGTCGCGATTTCCGAGCCGAAGTAATCGCCGCCCGACATGTGCGCCACGTGCGATTTGGAGTCCTTACTCCAGGCGCCCATCTTGTGCGGATTGTTGCGGGCGTATTGCTTGACCGCGGCGGCCGCGCGGCGGTCGGAATTGCCTTCGCGCAAGATCGGATTGACGACGCTGCCGAACACCCGGCCGTAGCGGGTCTTGATCTCCTTCTCGGCGTCATCAGCCGGATTGTCCGGATAATCGGGAACGTTGTAGCCCTTGCCCTGCAGCTCCTTGATCGCGCCCTTGAGCTGCGGGATCGAGGCTGAAATGTTGGGCAGTTTCATGATGTTGGCTTCGGGCTTCAACGTGAGCTCGCCCAGCCAGGTGAGGTCGTCGTCGATCCGTTGCGCGGGGGTGAGCCTCTCGGGGAACGTGGCGATGACGCGGCCGGCCAGCGAGATGTCCTTCAGCTTCACGGACACACCCGCAGCGCTCGTGAAGGCCGACACGATCGGCAGTAGTGAATAGGTTGCGAGCGCCGGGGCCTCATCGACCTTCGTCCACATGATTTCGAGTTTTGACATGCTAGCACCTCTCGTCGCGCGCTTGTTGGAGCCGACCGGAAACGGATCGTTGTTGCTGATCCACACTCGGCAAGCCGGTGTGGAATTGGACGCGCGCCCTATAGCATCCGCGTTCCGTGGGTCAAAGCCTGATGCTCACGGCCGGCAGGCCGGTCAGGGTGATTCAATTCACCGCGTATGATGGCGGCGCGAACAGAGTTCTAACGGTCTCCGCCCGACGGAGACCACCGATGAACGCGCTGACCTTGTTCCAAGCCCTCGAAGCTATCCCGGATCATCGGACCAAGAAGGGCAGACGCTTTC
>CAMDPA010000569.1 GCA_945903565.1 Devosia equisanguinis
CTTTCGGGGCCGTCGGCCCTGTTTCTGGCGGTATTTCATGGAGGCATTAGCGGACGGGAAATATTCGCCGGGCCGTGGTTTTAGCCGGGAGGAAAAATTCTCTGCGTGAGCCCCCGTCCGGCAGCGCGCCCCAAAAGCCCCAAGGATCAAGGTCCCCCCGGCCTCCGCGCCGTGCGCTTTGCGCGTTCGGTGACCGTTTTTTGGTTGTGGTGCGCTCTGCACATCAACCGGGCATTACTTCGATCCAAAGGCGCACCGCCGTCTTTCAGCTCGACGATGTGATCGACGATCATGCCACGCTCGACACGACCGCAACCTGCCACCTGACATCGTCCACCCGCTTCGCGTCGCACACGATCGCGCAGCGCGATCCATGCTGGCGACGTGTAGAACGGGTCCGCGACCTTGGGCGGCAGTGCCGCCGTGCGCAGGTTCGCCAGCGCGACGCGCGGCTGCAGCGCTTGTAATCCCATGATCGTGTTGCTCCCAACAAAGCAATCGAATGATCCGCTTGTGTGCTTGGCTCGTGCCGCGACTGAAGCGGTCATGATCACCGGGCCGCGATGGTCGTGGCCCGTTTCATCGAAAGGGTCCACGTCATGTCGAAAGCTTCAACCAGCACGCGCGCCAAGCGCACGATCAAGCGCGCAACTGCCAAGAACGCCAAGGGCGCTGCCAAGCCGGCGGCCACGCCGCGCGCCGAGAGCAAGCAGTCTCAGCTGATCGCCAGGCTCAAGCAGCCCGACGGCGCGACCATCGCCGAGATCACCAAGGCACTCGAATGGCAACCACACACGGTGAGGGGCGCCATTGCTGGCGCGCTGAAGAAGAAACTCGGACTCAACGTCGGGTCCGAGAAGGTCGACGACCGCGGGCGCGTGTATCGCATTACCGAGTAGCAACCGCTCGATCAATCAGCCGGTGGTCGCGTCAAGGCGTGGCCGCCGGTTTGTCGTTCGTCGTGTTGGTGGTGATGTCCGCCGCGCGCGCTTCCCGCGATCGTAGCAAGAAATCTACCTTGTTCCGCCGAATCCGTCTGCGCGAAAAGTGTCTGCAAGCGAAGTTTTTACGTGGCCCTCACTGCGGTGCCGCTTACCTCTTCGGTTTTTCCGACGAGCCCAGAACCCGATCCACCAAACTCCGGGAGATCCGAAGCGACCGGGCGATGGCCGCGGGCTTCATGCCGGCCTGGTACGATGCCCTGATGAGATTGGCCTTGCCCGTCGGCACATCGGCCGCCTCGCTCATTGCTGGCGATACAGCCTGAGCCGGTACAACCTCTGCAATAGCTTCCGTGGGCTTTTCTGAGCGGCGGCGCTTGATCTCGGCCGCGACTTCGCGCTGCAGCGTTTCGAGGTCGACGTCTTCCAGGCCTCGCAGTGTCGTCGAGAGATTTCTCGGCAGCGTAACCCTGGGTGGCGCAGGTGGTTCGTTTGCCGACGTCGAGTCAGCAGCTCCTGGAGCTGGGAGCGGTGGCGTGACGTCCGTCGATTTTGGCAATGCCATCGCCGCCACAGTGGCGCACCACGCAGAGCGGAGCAACGTCCACCAAGGCACTTGCGGCTGGCATTCCGGTTACAGAGTCACCTCAAGTCATCGGCCTGCGAGTAGAGACAACAGGGCTACAATCAAATCGTTAGGCTGATAGGGCTTTGCAAGTACTGGACGATCCGGATAACGATCACGCAGCTCTATATTTGCGTTCCCAGTCGAAAAAACGAACGGGATATCGCGCGCGGCAAGCGCATCTGCCACCGGATAGCTGAGCTTTCCGTGTAGATTCACATCCAGTACGGCAGCGTCAACCGATCGTCCCACTGCCAGAAGCGTTGCCTGCTCAAGGAATCCGGCGGAGATCACGTTGCACCCCTCGTTCTCGAGGGCGGACTGGAGCATCATAGCGACCATCATCTCGTCTTCTACCAGCAGGATGTTACGGCCCTTCAGCACATTTCGCGTCACCATTTGATAACTCTTTCATTCTTGCGACGAGCGCCGTTACCGTCGGAATATCGATTTCGCAAATGACACCATCGTGATGGAAGCTAATACGCGCCTCGCCCCCGAGCTCATGCGCAAGGCCGCGTTCGATTAGGCGACGCCCGAAACCGCTGCGCGAAGCCTCTTCAACGGACGGTCCGCCCCGCTCGATCCATCTCAATTGCAAAATGTCATCGGCGATCAGATTCCACGAAAGATCAACGCGTCCACCTTCCACGCTCAGCGCCCCATATTTCAGGGCATTTGTCGCCAACTCATGCAATCCCATCGCAATCGCAAGCGCAGGCTTGGGGTGCAACTCGAACGCGTCTCCCGTGATCGAGAACCTGCCGGCGGCATCGTCGGTTGCACCGAAGGGCGCAAGCGCACGGGAGACTACCTCCCGCAAAGGCGCGCTGATCCAGCTATTCTCGGTCAGCAGATCGTGCGAGCGCGAAAGCGCAATCACGCGGGACATAAACTTGGCTCTGGATTGATCGGAGATGGTCTCGCCCTGCAGCGATTGAACGAAGATGGACTGCACGGTTGCCAGCGTGTTTTTAACCCGGTGGTTCAACTCGTTCATCATCACGTGAAGTCGCGCAGTGTCCGCTTTGAATTTCGTGATGTCTCGAACCTCGATCACCGTTCCCACAATGACGCTCTCCTGCCGGATCGGGCTTGCTGTGAAGGCGACAGGAAAGAAATGCCCGTCCTTGTGAATGAAAACCTCCTCGCCCTCGGTCTGGTGATTCTCTGGAAAGGCGCGGTCGATGGGACATTCGTGCAGCGGGTATGGCCGACCGTCGGGGTACGTGTGGTGCACGGTCTCATGCAACGACCGCCCCTGCGTCTCGACCAGGCTGTATCCTGTCAGTTGTTCGGCAGCGGCGTTCATGAACGTGCAGTGCTGCCGATCATCCATGAAGAACACGGCCATCCTTGTGTTGTTCAGCACGGCAGACAGGCGCCGCTCATTCCTCTCGGAAAGCGCCAGAAGCTGTTCCCGCTCGCGCATCTGGCCGCGGACCCGCGCGCTCGGGAGCGGGGAGCGCGTTCTCTACACCGCCGAGCGTCCTGCCTTCTTGGCCAAGAACAGATACGGCCTGCCCGACATGCTGCCGCTCGACTGGCAGGCCTTCGCCGCGGCGATGCCGCA
>CAMDPA010000570.1 GCA_945903565.1 Devosia equisanguinis
CAAGGGCCACTTTGGCCTTGAAGTCCGGTGAGTGGTTCCGGCGTGTTCGCTTCGTCATTCTGGCTCCTGATTCGCACGCACAACCGTGCGCGCTGTCAGGCAGAGATTCCACTCATCGCACCGTCCGAAATTGTGGAGCCGTCTCTGAGGCCACCGCTTGATATTCTTGGTGAACTTCCGATTCAGGCTCTAAGATATATAGCCGAACGCATCCGCACCGATGGAGCCGAGAATGTCCCTTTCCTGCAAGGCCGTACGTGCCGGAATACTCTTGTTTGCTCTTGGCCCGTTTGCGCTCGGCCTCGCCACGCCCGCACGAGCTGCCCCCTTGCACGACGCGCTCGACCGCGAAGCCAAGGCGATCGAGAGCTGGATGATCGCGTGGCGGCGCGACATCCACCAGAATCCAGAGCTCGGGAATCGCGAAGTCCGCACCGCCGCGCTCGTCGCCGCGCACCTGAGAAAGCTCGGCTACGACGTGCGCGAGAAGGTCGCCACCACCGGCATCGTCGCAACATTGAAAGGCGCCAAGCCCGGCCCCGTTATCGCATTGCGCGCCGACATGGACGCACTGCCGGTCACCGAGGAAGTCGATCTGCCGTTCGCCTCCAAGATCAAGGCGATGTGGCGTGGGCGCGAGACCGGCGTGATGCACGCCTGCGGGCACGATACGCACGTCGCGATCCTGATGGCGGCAGCGGAAGTGTTCACCAAGCTCAAGGGCGAATTGCCCGGCACCGTGAAGCTGATCTTCCAGCCCGCCGAGGAAGGCCTGCCACCGGGTGAACCGGGCGGGGCCAAGCAGATGCTCAAGGAAGGCGCCTTCGATAACCCAAGGCCCGACGCCGTGCTTGGCCTGCATGCGTCATCGGCCTTGCCCGCCGGCAAGATCGGCTATCGCTCGGGCCCACGCAACGCGGGCGCGGACGTGTTCCGCATCACCGTGAAGGGCCGCCAGACGCATGGCGCGTCGCCGTGGCGCGGCGTCGACCCGATCGTGCTCGCCTCTCAGGTCGTTCTGGGATTGCAGACGATCGTCAGCCGGCAGGTCGACGTAACGACATCCCCGGCGGTGCTGACTATCGGCATCTTCAACGGCGGCAACCGCTCCAACATCATTCCCGACAAGGTCGATCTCGAAGGCACGCTGCGCACCCAGGACATGGAAATGCGCAACTTCATCGTCAAACGCGTGAACGAGACGGCGGAAGGCATCGCCAAGGGCGGCGGCGGCGAAGCGGTCGTCGAGTGGTCGGATGGCGATCACGTGATCCCGCTCGTCAACAATCCTTCGCTGACGGCGCGGCTCCTGCCCTCGCTGCAGCGGGTCGCCGGCAAGGATAATGTGAGCGAAGTGCCGCGCGGCATGGCCTACGACGACTTCTCGTTCTTCTCGAAGGAAGTGCCCGGCTTCTACTTCAACGTCGGCATCGCGCCGAACGTACCGCGCGCACAAGTGGCGCCCAACCACTCGCCGCGCTTCATGGTGGACGAGGCGGGCCTAATCTTTGGCCTGCGCGCCATCATGCACGCAACCGTCGACCGGATGATGGAGGTGAAGAAGTAGGTTCGTGGCGACGAAGTCAGCGGCGGAACCGCAGTTTAGTCCGCGCCATGCGCCTGCCGATGATCCCTTACGATCTTGCCACGGGGCCCGCTACGGATCGCGAGATACAGCGCCTGCGGGTGAATGCCCAACGCCAGCAGGAGAGTGTAGAGCGGGCGGAAAAGCATGCGCCGGATCGTGCGCCACGGCGGATACGCATGGTCGTGCAGCCGTTGCATCGCCTCGCTCAAAGCCACCTCTTCAAGAATGCGCTCGCGGTACTTCGGATCGGACTTGATCCACTGCACGAGCCGATCATGTTCGGGGCTCTCGCGGCGGGCGTAGCTGCCCGGCGCGAACCCGGCAGGCAGCGCGATCACACTGACGCCAGGCACGAACCGCATCGTCGCCCCCCGCCGCCACGCGCGAAACAGCCACTCCTGCGACGGTAGCAGGTACGTCTCGCGGGGTCCCAGCCACGGCCCCACGCGCGCGGCGAGGCTGCGCTGAAACACCCACGACGATGCGAAATAGAACGAGGATGGCCAATACTGGCTGGCGGCGGCGTGCTCATTGAAGACCGGCACGCCGCTCAGCGCGAAGCTGTAAGGTTTGCCGGATGCGGAAGCAGCATCTGCTTGCCCTACCGCCATCGCCGTTGGCACCCAAACGAAATCGGCGCCACTCGCATCGAGTTCGGCGACACACATTGCCAGGTGATCGGGCAGATAGAGATCGTCGTGATTTAGAAACGCGACGTACCGCCCCCGCGCCAACTCGACCCCGTGGTTGTTGGGCCCCGATTGATATCCGCACCGGACCGGAAGATTGACGAAGCGAATACGAGAATCGTTGAAGGCCGCGACGCACGCGGCGGTATCATCTGTGCACGCATCGCCGACGACGATCAGTTCCCAATCCGTGAACGCGTTGTCGATCACGCTTTGAATCGCATGCCGCAGCGCAGCTGGGCGATTATAGGTTGCGATCACGACAGAGACGATGGGCGCCTCGGGCGCACCGGTCGTGGATGTCACCAAGTGGTTCGACACGTTCAACCGCGAGTAGCGGCAACGGACGCAGCATGCGCCGCCGAAAGTTCCTCGAAATTGGCGATCATATCGGCATAGGTGCCCGACTCTGTATCGCGCGCGGAGAGCGCTGCGCTTTCGATGGGCCACTGGATTGACGGATCGAGATTGTCCCAGCGGCAACCGACGACATCCATCTCGGCGCGCCAGTAACCGCTGAGGCCGAACGCCAATACCGAATCCTCCAGGAAGAACACCGCATGCGCAACGCCGGCCGGCACCGGCACGGCGAACCCGTCTGCCGCGTTCCACTCTAAGCCGACGCTCTTTCCGAATGTCGGCGACTTCACGCGGATGTCGCGCAGCGCGAGAAACACGCGCCCCACCGGCAACGTGTAGAATGAGGTGGCCCCGCTTGTTCGGACAGATTTTCCGCTGCGATAAGTGGAGGCTCTGCCGGGGTTAGACTGCCGAGCGGATCGGCAGGATGCAGTGTGGTCCGAAGTATGCCCGATCGGGCGTCATGCCGTCGAGGCTCGAGTGCGGGC
>CAMDPA010000571.1 GCA_945903565.1 Devosia equisanguinis
TAAACGTCCAGAAACTTCTCCATTCTCCGGTCCTCGTCACACTTGGCCCGGCTCATCCAATCCCCCCAATGCTGCGCATTGAGAGAATCACGGATTACCGGACATATCGTGTGCTACTGGAACCGGACAACTCGTGTGCTACCGACAGCCCTCGCCGGCCGACTTGCCCCCGCCCCCATCGCCGTCCCATACTCTCCACAAGACAATTGGGGACACGAACATTTCGTGACATGCATGCTCTGAAAGCGGAAGGTGCCGCAAAAGAGCACGATGGTGGGTTGGCGCTGGGGCGCGCAACCCAACCTGTGTTGCAGACTCTTGAGTCTGGACCAAACCTTGGGGATGGAGACGACATGCGATCACGAGCGATGACATCGACATTGGCACTGACCTGTTTTGTGGCAATGCAGGCCGCCGTCGTGCCAGCTGCCCAGGCGCAGACCGACGCCAAGGCATGGCCGCAGCGCGCGGTGCGGCTGATCCTGCCGTTCGGGCCGGCATCGGGCGCCGATATCGCGGCGCGGCTGTTGGCGGAACGCTTGCAGGTGATGTGGGGCAAGCCGGTCGTCGTCGAGGGCAAGCCCGGCGGCGACGGCCTTCTTTCGATCGGCTCGATGGTCAATGCCAAGGACGATCATGTGCTGTTCTTCGGGCCCAGCAGCGCCTACGTCGTGCATCCCTATGTGCACGAGAATCTGCCCTACGATCCAGATCGTGACCTGCAGCCGATCGCGGGCGTCGCCAAGGTGCTGATCGCAATTGGGGTGCCGCAGAGCCTCGGCACGGGAACGATGAAGGAATTCGTGGCGCACGCAAACGCCAATGGCGCCAAGGTGAGCTACGGGGTCGCGCCAGGCTTCTCCGAGTTCGTATTCAACGGCTTCCTGCGTGAGACGGGGCTGCAGATCGCGAAGGTTCCCTATCGCGATATCACGACCTCGCCGACCGATCTGGGCGAAGGGCGCATCCAACTGGCGATGCTCTCGTTCGCGGCGTTGCGGCCGGTCGCGGAGGCGGGGCGGATCAAGGTGATCGCGATCAACGACACCAAGCGCACCGACATTGCGCCCGAAATTCCGTCGGTCGTGGAGGCTGGATTTCCCGCGCTCGTCGCAAGCCCCATCCTGGGCCTGCTCGGGCCGCGCGACATGACCTTGGAGGTTCGCCGCCGGGTGGCCGCGGACATGGTTGCGGTCGTGAAGGACAAGACGATCGGCGAGCGCCTCGCCGTCACCGGCCAGATGCCCGACCCCATGGACGTCGACGCCTTCGCCGCCGCCATCAAAGTGCAACAGGATCAAGTGGCGCGGATCGCGAAAGTGTTGGGTATGGCACGAAAGAAGTGAGGGGCGATCGAATGTTGACTTACGCGCGGACGTTCAGCATCGGCGCACTTGCAGCGGCGGCCGCACTCACTCAACCGACGGCGTCGGGCGCGCAGTCGCCCGACGTGGCCGCGTTCTACAAGGGGGCGCACGGTTCAAGCCGTGGTCGGTTATCAGGGCGGCTCGACGTACGATCTTTATCTGCGCGCGTTCGGGCGGCATGCGCAAAAGCATCTGCCGGGAAATCCGACGATCATCATACAGAACATGCCGGGCGCGGGGGCGCTGACGGCGACGATCTATCTCGCCAACGTCGCGGCGAAAGACGGCTCGGTGATCGGCATCCTCAACCCGGCCAACCTGATCGAGCCGCTGATCAATCCAGAGACGACGAAGTTCGATCCGCGTGGCTTCAATTGGATCGGCAGCCTTTCGGAGGAGCATACGAGCTGCGGCTTCTGGGCGAAGGACATCACGACACTCGACGACCTCAAGAAGCGCGAGATCTCGATCGGTTCAACCGGCCCGACAGCGGGATCGTCGGTGGAGGCGCGGCTGGTGGCGGGAATGCTGGGGCTCAATTTCCGCGTCGTCGAAGGCTATCGCGGTCTGGCCGAAGTGCGGCTGGCGGCGGCGCGCGGCGAAGTGGACGGGCACTGCGCGCTGTTCATGAGCGTGCTGAAATCGGAACAGGCGACGGCGTGGCAGGCCGGCCAGATCAAGGTGCCGATTCAGATCGGGCTGAAGGGGCATCCGTTGTTCGCGGGTGTGCCGAATCTCTACGATCTCGTCGATGAGCCCAACAAGCAGTTGCTTCGCTTGCTGATCGGGCAATGGTCGTACGCGCGGCCCTTGGCGCTGCCGCCGGGAACACCGGCCGATCGCGTCGAGGCGTGGCGTAAGGCGTTCGAGGCGACAGTGAAGGATCCAGAGTATCAAGCCGACATGGCCAAGGCCCGGCTCGACGTGACGCTGACGCCGGGCACGGCGATTGCGCCGATCGTCGAGCAGATGATGCAGACGCCGGCGCCGGTGATCGAGCGCGCACGGGCACTGATAAAGGGAAAGTAGCGGGGAAGTGCGGGCGGACTACTGCCGGACGCGTCGGCGGGGGGCTGCTTCCGTGTCGCCGGGCTGGCCGACTTGTCCGGGCTGGTTGCCGCGAGCCGTCGTCGGGCGCGAGGATGTCGGTTGCGCGCAGCCGGTTAGCCAAACGTCGAAGATCGGGTGCTCGACGGCATTGAGGCCTGGGCTTTCCGCGAACATCCAGCCGGAGAACAGCCGTTTCTGTTGGCCGTCCAGCATTGTCTCCTCGACCTCGACGAAGGTGGTGGTCTTGGGCGGTTCGTCCAGCGCGCGGGAATAGCAGACGCGCGGGGTTACCTTCAGGGAGCCGAACGTCGACGTCTTGTTGAGCTCGACCTCGAGCTTGGAAATGCGGGCGGTCACTTTGTCGAGGGCCGCGAAGATTGCGACTTGGTTCTCGAATCGCTGGGCGGTGGCCGCCCCCGGCAGGAGTGCCGCGGCGACGCCCGCTGCCAATGTCAGTGTAGCGATCCGGCGCATCATCACAGCTCTCGTTCCTGCTCCGTCAGATGCCATCGCGGCCAATCGGGACGGCTCACTAAGCCGACAAGTAGGCTCTAGCCCGGATCATGCACCAGGGCGATGGCGTTGACCACGGTGGCCGTTGGCGCGCGGCATCGTTCCGTCCGGCGTGACCGGATCGGCGCAGGTGAAATCGTCGTGCAACGCGTCAGGGGTTGATCTGCCTCGTTCGGCGGCTTGT
>CAMDPA010000572.1 GCA_945903565.1 Devosia equisanguinis
GGGGAGCGCCATCGTGGCGCTCCTCGGTGCAACCTATGCCGGTTACCAGATGGGAATCCGCAAGGCTGCTGACCCGCATGCGTCGCACACGGCGAGTTCTGCCACGACGGGTGGGGCGCCGGCCGCGCGCGCGGTACTCTATTGGAAGGACCCGGACGGCAAGGCCGACTTCTCGCCGACGCCGAAGCAAACCGCCGATGGGCGTGACTACTTGCCAGTTCACGAGGACGAAGAGGCCGGCATCGCGGCCGCCCAGGCGGTCAAGCCAAAGGTTAGTGGCCGGGTTGTCTACTATCGCAACCCGATGGGCCTGCCCGACACCTCGCCGGTGCCGAAGAAGGACTGGATGGGGATGGACTACATCGCCGTCTACGAGGGCGAGGAGGACGACGGCGGCACAGTCAAGGTCAGCGTCGCCAAGATCCAGCGCTCGGGCGTTCGCTCCGAGCCGGCCGCCATGCGCCGTCTCGTGCGGCCGATCCGAGCGCCTGCTGTCGCCAAGCCTGACGAGCGCACGCTGCTGACCGTTGCTTTGCGTGCCGATAGCTTCATCGAGAAGCTCTACGTCAACGAGACCGGTCGCCACGTGAAGAAGGGCGAGCCGCTGTTCCGCATCTACAGCCCGGAAATGGTTAGAGTGCAGGTCGACTACCGCACTTCGGCCAACACCGGCGGAGGCCGCGACCAAGGCGGCGCGCTGCAGCGCCTGCACAATCTGCAGATCCCGGAGGCCGTCCTCGCCCAACTGCAGCGCACGCGCGAGCCGGTCATCTCCTTCGACTGGCCCTCACCCGTAAGCGGCGTCGTCATGCAGAAGAAGGCGATCGAGGGCATGATGATGCGAGCGGGCGAGGAGATGCTGCGTCTCGCCGACCTCTCCTCAATCTGGGTCATTGCTGATGTCGCCGCGCAGGACATGGCGCAGATCCGCGTCGGCTCGAACGCGAGGGTGAGTTTCCGCGCCTTTGCGGGCGAGAAGTTCGGGGGGCGCGTGACGTTCGTGCTGCACGAGCTGGAAATGGCGACGCGAACGGCCAAGGTGCGCATCGAGGTCGCCAACCCGGATCACCGCATCAAGCACGAGATGTTCGCCGACGTTGAGATCAACGCGGGAGACGGCGAGGCCGAGAAGCTCGTGGTTCCGCTGTCAGCCTTGCTCGACAGCGGCAATCGGCAAGTCGTGCTGGTCGAGCTTGGCGAAGGCCGCTTCGAGCCGCGCCGCGTGAAGGTCGGTCTCAGAGGCGACGGCTTCGTCGAGATCACGGACGGGATCAAGGTCGGCGAGAAGATCGTCGTCTCCGCCAATTTCCTCATCGATGCAGAGAGCAACCTCAAGGCTGCGCTGCAGGCGTTCACTGCGGACACCGGCTCGAAGGCTGAGGGCAAGCCATGATCGCGCGCATCATCCGCTGGTCGGCCGGCAACTTGGTGCTGATCCTGCTGGCCACGGTGCTCGCTACCGGCGCGGGTCTCTACGCCATCACCAAAGTACCGCTCGATGCCATCCCCGACCTCTCCGACACACAGGTCATCATCTACACGGAGTACACGGGGCAGGCCCCGCAGGTGATCGAGGATCAGGTCACTTACCCGCTGTCGACGGCCATGCTGTCGGTGCCGCGATCGAAGGTGGTACGTGGTTTCTCGTTCTTCGGCGTGTCGTTCGTCTACGTGATCTTCGAGGAGGGCACCGACATCTACTGGGCGCGCTCGCGTGTCCTGGAGTACCTGTCGGCCGCGGCGCGCAACCTCCCCCGCAGCGTCACTCCTTCGCTCGGGCCGGACGCGACCGGCGTGGGCTGGGTCTACCAGTACGCTGTCATGGCGGAAAAACGGAACCTCGCCGAGCTGCGTACGACGCAGGACTGGCAGGTGCGCTTCGCCGTGGCCAAGGCCGAGGGCGTGGCCGAGGTTGCGAGCGTCGGCGGCTTCGTGCGGCAGTATTCCGTCGTCGTCGATCCGCGTCGCCTGCGCGCCTTCAACATCCCGCTGACCAGGGTTCGCGATGCGATCCGCGAGTCCAACATGGATGTCGGCGGCAGGGTCGTTGAGCTGGCCGAGACCGAGTTCATGGTGCGCGGGCGGGGCTATCTCAGGAGCATCAGCGACATCGAGCAGATCGTGCTCAAGGCCGAGGGCGGGACGCCGGTGCTGGTCAGGGACGTGGCGCGCGTCGAACTGGCGCCTGACGAGCGGCGCGGCGTCACGGAGCTGAATGGCGAGGGCGAGGTCGTCTCCGGCATTGCAGTTCAGCGCTATGGCCAGAATGCGCTGTCGGTGATCGGCAGCATCAAGGAGCGGCTGGCCGAGATCGCGGGCAGCCTGCCCGAGGGTACGTCGATCGTGCCGGTCTACGACCGCTCGGAGCTGATCCATCGCGCCATTGCCACGCTCAAGACGACGCTGATCGAGGAGAGTGCCATCGTGGCGCTGGTCTGCTTCGTCTTCCTGCTGCACGTGCGCAGCGCGCTGGTCGCCATCATCACCCTGCCGCTAGGCATCCTGATCGCCTATGTGTGCATGTGGGCGCTCGGCATATCCTCTAACATCATGAGCCTCGGTGGCATCGCGATTGCCATCGGCGCCATGATCGACGCCGCGATCGTGATGATCGAGAACGCGCACAAGCATCTGGAGCGCGCACCGCCCGAGAAGCCGCGCACGGAGGTGCTGATCGAGGCCGCGAGCGAGGTCGGCCCGTCGCTGTTCTTCTCGCTGCTGATCATCACCGTCTCGTTCCTGCCGATCTTCGCGCTCGAGGCGCAGGAAGGGCTGTTGTTCAAGCCACTCGCCTGGACCAAGACGTTCGCCATGGCGGCCGCCGCGCTGCTATCGATCACCGTTGTGCCGGCGTTGATGATCCTGTTCGTGCGCGGGCGCATCGTGCCGGAGCACAAGAACCCGGTGAACCGCTTCCTCATTTGGGCCTATCGGCCGGTCATCAGCGGTGTGCTGAAGGCGAAGGGGCTGACGATCGCAGCCGCCATCCTCTTGCTCGGCGTGAGCGTCTGGCCGGCAACCAAGCTCGGCTCGGAGTTCATGCCGAGCTTGAACGAGGGCACGATCATGTACATGCCGACGACGCTGCCCGGTTTGTCGATCACAAAGTCG
>CAMDPA010000573.1 GCA_945903565.1 Devosia equisanguinis
GCAAGGGCCACTTTGGCCTTGAAGTCCGGTGAGTGGTTCCGGCGTGTTCGCTTCGTCATTCTGGCTCCTGATTCGCACGCACAACCGTGCGCGCTGTCAGGCAGAGATTCCACTCATCGCACCGTCCGAAATTGTGGAGCCGTCTCTTACTTCCGGATCTCGCGCGACGAGTTCAACACCGCGTGCAGGTTCCGCGCAAAGTCCACCGCACCTGCAACATCCATGTCCATCGCACGGCTAACGTATTCCTTGACGCCCTCGGTCGCGATCGGCGCCGCCTTCAGGATCGCCGCGCACACCTCTTCGACCTTCGCGCCGAGCTGAGCATGAGGCACCACCTCGCTCACAATGCCGAACATCAACGCGCGCTCTGCCCCGATCGTCGCCGTCGTGTGCACGAGGTACATGATCGCCTTGCGCGGCACACGGTCGATCAGCGCCGAGAGCACCATGCCCGGCATGATGTGATGCGCCATTTCCGGCACCTGGAACGTCGCCTTGTCCCCCGCGATCGTGATGTCGCACAGCGCGGCCAACGCACAACCAAGGCCCAGCGCGCCACCCTGCACCACACCGACGATCGGGATCGGACACCGGCGGAACGCGCCGTAGCACGTAAACACGGTGTCGAAATCCCGCCGCCGGTCGAGCGCCTGAGAGTCGGCCGGCGGCGGCTTCACACCCGCGCGGCCAATGCAGAAATCGTTCCCCTCGCCACTGAACACGACCACCCGCGAGGTCTTCGGCGCTTCGTTGATGATGCCGGTCAGTTCCACGACCATGGCATCGGTCATGCCATTGCCTTCCGCGCCGCGGTTCAAGCTGACCCGCAGGATCGGTCCATCCTGGCGGACTGTAATTTCATGGCTCATGGGGACGTTCCTCCGTCTCATTGGTTATGATTGTCTGCCTATGGATCTGTTATTTCGAGGCGTCGAGCACCTTGTCGAACAGCACGCGAACACCTGCAAGCGTTTCGGGCGTCAGATCCAACGAACGCGTCACGATGGCCGCGATCTCGGTGCTGCTCAACGGATCAAACCGCAGGTTTCGTTTCTTCGTATCGGCGGCAAATTCCGGATCGGCGAGCATCCGCGCAAATCCCTCTCGCCACGCTGCGACTCGGTCGGCCGGTACCCCCTTGGGCAGCACCACCGAGCGGCCGATCTCCGCACCGACGGTATAAATCCGCAGGAACGCCTTCTCGACCTCGTTGCGCCCGAAATCCCCAAGCACCGGACGGCCCGCGATCTCCGGCAACGAGCGCCCCGCGTAGGCAAACAGCACCTTGATCTTCCCCGACTTGATCGGCTCTTGAAAGCGCTCGACCACCGTCTCCCAGTTGATCATCACGGCATCGATTTCATTTCGCTCCCAGGCAAGCTGCGAATCCGGAAGGCCCTTGTACCCGGACACCACATTGAACTTCGTGCCGGCCAACATATTGAGGATGTGCCAGCTCATGACCGTCGGGTTGGTCGTGCCGCTGCCGCCGGCACTTACCGAACGCGTCTTCGCATCCTCCAGCGAAGCGACGCCCGACTTCTCCGTGGCGACACCCAACTGCACGAGCTCCATCATGCGGCCGATCCACTCAAAGCCGCGCGGGTCGTACTTAGCGGAGGGATGCAGCAGGCCGTCCTGGATCACATTGATCGGCGGAATCATCGCCACCGTGCCATCCTTCTGGGCAACATTGGCGACGTGATTGACCACGACCAAGCCACCGGCCCCCGTCATCTGTTGGGCGATCACGCTCGGATTGCCCGGCAGGTGCCGCCGAAGATGCTGGGCTGCGAGTTGCGCATATTGGCCATAGGTGCCGGCCATATCAAACGGGATCAGTATCCGCACCGTGCTGCCGGCGAAAACGCCCGCGCTTGTCGGGGCCGAACTTGTTTGCGCCACAGCCAGCGTGGTCGATGCGCATAGCGCCACTAAGGCCAGGATAATCCGCCGTGCCGACATGCCCCACCTCGCATTGATATCGCTTCCCATGATTGCCAACGGCTACATCAAAAACAGGATCGCGGGCAACGCGGCATCGCTACGTCAACCGTCACGAAAGATGCAACAGCTTGCCCTGGAGCTGGATCAGCACGGCGTCGAGGTTATGGAGCATCTCCTCGGCATCGCTGCATTCGCGCTCGATGCGCGGCAGATCCATCATCGCGCCGGCCTGCCCGAACGCACCAGCCAGCCCCGCGACAGTCGAAAACGCCGAACGGACCTTCGAAAAGAAGCCCTGCTTGCCCCCGCGCTTCGGCTTGCTTTGGTTCGCCTGACGCTCCGCCACCCGCTTGTCGCGCAATAAGCCGCGCTTGATATGCACAAGCTCGCGCTTCTTCTGACGCACTTCCTTGATCGCGTGCTTCGCCTCCGCGGCCGTGTTCACGGCAGCCGATACGTTCGTGCCCTCAATCTTGACGTAGCGGGTCGCGGACAACTGCATCGTGCGGCTCGATGGTATGGCAGACATGAGAATGCGGAGATGGCCACAGTATCACGGCGCTCGAAGATCGTGGATCATGCAAACGGCCCGGAAGCGGTTGCCCCGGGCCGTCTTGCAGTAAACGGATAGCTGTTACTTCTTCGTCAGAGCGTCCCTGATCTCCTTCAGGTACACTTCGCTCGGCGGCGGCGGCGGCGGCGCTGCCGGCGCGGCAACGACCGGCTTCTTCACCGTCGAGTTGATCGCCTTGACGAGCAGAAAGATCGCGAATGCCGTGATTAGGAACTTGACGATCGCGTTGAGGAACAAGCCATACTTTAGCTCGACCGGCGCTCCCGGTGTCGGCAGTTTGATCGACAGATTCGAGAAGTCGATGCCCGCAAGCATATAGCCGAGCGGCGGCATGATGATGTTGTCGACCAGCGTCGACACGATGGGTGCGAACGCTGCCCCCATGATGACGCCGACCGCTAGAGCGCTTTCCACTTGATGTGAATCAAAACAGTTACAGGGGATTCCCTCGGACGCGCAAATCAGATTCGGATTCCACCGGCAGCAACGGCGGGGATCGCGATGGCGAAGGGATACTCGAAAGATCTCAGGGTGCGGGCCGTCG
>CAMDPA010000574.1 GCA_945903565.1 Devosia equisanguinis
GACGGCCCGCACCCTGAGATCTTTCGAGTATCCCTTCGCCATCGCGATCCCCGCCGTTGCTGCCGGTGGAATCCGAATCTGATTTGCGCGTCCGAGGGAATCCCCTGTAACTGTTTTGATTCACATCAAGTGGAAAGCGCTCTAGAAACGGCAGTTGGAAGTGCCTCACAAACCTAATGGCGCGCGAGTTCTGAAAGTTCAGCGCCAAGCTCAAATGTAAGCGGTGCACCGCTTACTCTCATATCGTCCGCGAGGGCGATCACCTCCGCAGCCACGGCGGTTCGCGCTTCAGGTCGCGGATGATCTCGCGGGCGGCGTTGTGGCCTGGGGCGCCCGTTACGCCGCCGCCGGGATGGGCGCCGGCGCCGCACAGGTAGAGCCCTTTCACGGGCATCCGATAGCTGGCATGGCCGAGTACGGGGCGCAACGAGAACAGCTGATCGAGCGACAGCTGGCCGTGCGAGATATCGCCGTCGATCATGCCGAAGCGCTGTTCGAGATCGAGCGGCGATAGCACCTGACGCGCGATCACGCTGGCGCGGAAGTTGGGTGCGTATCGCGTGACGGTGTCGATCGCGAGGTCGGCGAAGGCTTCTTTCTCGCGCGGGTCGGCCCAAGAACGCATGGTGTCAGACCCTCTGGGCCTGACACCATGACTCACCATCGCCGCGGTGTCAGACCCGGAGGGTCTGACACCGTATCCGTCCAAGCGGGGCGCGACGTGTTGCACGAACAGGCTGGCGACATGTTGGCCAGGTGGCGCGAGCGTGTCGTCGAGCGTCGAGGGGATCAGGATCTCGATGATAGGGTGCGCAGACCAGCCGTGCAGCCGGGCGTCCATGAAGGCGCGGTCGAGATAGCCGAGCGTTGGGCCGATGACGATTCCGGAGCCGTGATGTGCGCCGGCAGTGCCGTCCGGTGCGTTCGGCAGACACGCGAAGTCGGGCAACTCTGACAGCGCGACATTCATCCGGAACGTTCCCGATCCCGTCTTGATCGATAGGAATCGCTCGCGTAGGTCCGGGGCAATCGCGCCCGCCGACACGAGATCGCGGAACAGCAACTTGGGGCCGACGTTGGCGGCGACCGCGCGGGCGCGGATCGTCTCGCCCGAGGCCAGACGGACGCCCACGGCGCGCTCGCCCTCGATCACCACCTCGGCGACATCAGCGCTGGTGCGAACCACGGCGCCAAAGCCTTCCGCCGCACGCGCCATGGCCTGGGTGATTGTGCCCATCCCTCCAATAGCGTGCCCCCACACGCCGGGCCTGCCGTTGACCTCGCCGAAGTTGTGGTGGAGCAGCAGGTAGGCGGTGCCGGGTGTGTGTGGCGAGGCGTAGGCGCCGACGATGCCGTCGAACGCAAACGCGGCCTTCACGAGATCGCTGTCGAACCAGCGGTCGAGGTAGTCTGCCGCGCTTTTCGTGAACAGGTCGGCGATCACCCGCTGGTCCTCGATTGCCAACTTTGAAAGGCGGCGTGCGAGCGGTGCGGAACGCAACATTTCGACGAAACCGCCACCGGCATTTGGCGGCGTGGTTAGGACGAGATCGCGGAGCACGTTGGCGGCTCGTTCGAGGGCTGCGTCGTAGGCCGGCAGCCGCTCGGCGTCGCGCGGCGAAAACTCAGCGATGGCCCGCTGCCGGTTGGCGAGGCCGTTGGGCATTAGCAGGTAGGAAGGGGCAGACCCCATGGGCAACGGCCAGAAATTGGCGGCCGGCCGTTCGACGATGCGCAGACCGTGGCGCGGCAGATCCAGGTCGCGGATGACCTTGGGGTTGAGCAGGCTCACGGTGTAGGCCGCGACCGAATTTCGGAAACCAGGATGGAACTCCTCGGTCAAAGCCGCGCCACCGGCCACGGCGTTCTTCTCGAGCACCACGACGCTCACACCGGCCTTGGCGAGGTAGGCGGCGCAGACGAGACCGTTGTGTCCGCCGCCGATGATGGCGACGTCGAAGGGGGCGGTGGGCATGCCCCGGTTATCGCGCGGGGTAGGCGTGGCGGCAATGGGGAGGACGGGCTGAGTCGGTCGCACAAGCGAAAGCCCGGCGGGGGAATGCCGGGCTTTCGCGACGTGCTGGGATGGGACGGCGATGAAGCCGCTTAGAATTTGTAGTTCACCTTTACGCGCGCAAGGTGGCTTTCGAAGTCGGCGCCCGTGACGCGGAAGTTGCAGGAAGACATGCTGCAGGCTGCCAGGCCGGTGCCGCCAGCGCTTTTCGTGCTGATGGGGCTGCTGTCGAGGTTGACGTAGAGATACTCAGCGCCAATGCTCAGGTTCCCACCGAGCGCCCGCTCCAAGCCGGCGCCGACGGTCCAGCCCAGGTCGACCTTCGACGCACGGCCCTGCGCAAATGAGGTGCCCAGAATGGGGCTGGCAGCACTCAACGAGAAGCTTCGCTCAACCTCGCCGAATGCGAAGCCTGCAGTCGCGTAGGCCATCGTCATTGGATCGAGGAGGAAGCCAACGCGACCACGCAGCGTGCTGAGCCACTGGAGATCAGCCTTGTAAACGTTCTGACCGCTGAAGGCCTCTCCGGCGACGACCCCGGTGGTGTCGGTCTGACGGGAGACGGTCGCTGAACTGCCCTGGAAGTCGTATTCGATGCCGACGATCGCGCCACGAACCTGGGCATTGTAGCCGACCTGGAGGCCGCCGATTACACCGAAGTCGTTGCCGCTCTGACGCCGCTGCCAAAGGCCGCTGGTGAACGCTTCGGCATTGGCTGCTGTGGTCGTGGCATTTCCATCCGAGACGGTTGCATGCTCATTGACCCAGGCCCCGCCAAGGTTGGCGCCGAGATAGAAGCCGGTCCAACTGAAGGGAGTAGCGCTCGGGGCATCCTTTATGCTGCCGCCCCGCGGCATGCCATCGGAAAGGGCAGCCGTTGGAAGTGCCAGTGTGGCGACAAGGGCGGCTAAGGACGGATCGCAAAAAAGCTGAATCGTGATCTGTGTGCGTGCGACCGTGTGACTCGGCAGCGCGGGATTCCTTGTCCCGGCGAACAGTCGTACGCCGTTGCATGATCGACAGACAAGCCATTCGGCAAAGATGGGAAGCCGT
>CAMDPA010000575.1 GCA_945903565.1 Devosia equisanguinis
CGAACGTGCCCGTGTAGTCGTTGGAGAAGTTGAATTTGCACTTCGTCTTGAGCTCTGCCGTTTCCTCGCAGACCTGCTGACCGTTGATATCCGTAACGGTCAACTCGAGCTCATTGGTTTCAGCCACCAGGCGCACGGCGCCTTTGTTGTCCCAGGCCGATTCTTTGTACCGCGACGAGAACTCCGAGTAGTCCAGCGCAGCCACCGTGCCTTCGAGGCACGAGATGCCCGGATCGAGCTGCTGGGCCCAAACAGCGGTTGCGCCGACGCCGGCCGCCAATGCGACAGCAACAACGGCAACCATCGACTTCCTGTTCGCTTTGATCGACATGTATTCGCTCCTTCGTTTCTCTTGTAGTTCCGGTATTGGATGATTTCAGGAGCATACCCGCATCCTGTTAAACTGCCTTCAAAAACCCGCACATCTCTTGAGCAAAAAGCTCATAAAATTTTATCGATCGCATCAGCACAAAAGTAACCGAGCTGATTTGTTTTTTCTACTTCACTCGATATCGCCCCCAACACCAGGACGCCCATGAAGCTTCTCGGTTTTATTTTTTCCGTTTTATTTCAATGACTTGGATCGCGCATTCGAAACTTCCTCGACGTAACACTCCTTATATACGCAGCCGTACTGCGGCCGCCGCCAATTCGCAAACAATTTGAACAAAATCGCCTCGTCACAATTGGTGGGAAATAAAAACCGATTGCGTACAACAGGCTTCATCAAGGATCGCAAAATCCGGATCAAACACAATACAGAGGCGAACCACATGACGACGAACATCAAAAAGAAGATCGAGCGCCTGGCGAAGGACGAGCGCGGCAACACCATCATCATGTTCGGTCTCACGATCGTGCCGGCCGTGATGCTCGTCGGTGGCGCGATCGACTTCGGCACCGCTTACAAGACCAAGAGCAAGATCCAGACTGCCGCCGATGCAGCAGTGCTTGGAGCTGTGGCTCTGGGTTCCACCGCTACACCGGCCCAGCGCGAGGCGACGGCCACCAGCATCTTCACTGCAAACGCCAGCGGCACCGGCGCGACCCCGTCGGTGGTCGTCAGCTCGGACGGCGCGACCGTTACGGTAACCGCGAGCAAGGATGTTCCGACCAGCTTCCTGGGGATCGCGCACATCGACACCATCCATGTGTCGGGCAACGCCAGAGCTTCCGTGGCCTACAAAGCGGTCAGCGAGGATCACACTGTGTCCTCCGGCGTCTGCCTGCTGGCGCTCGACCCCGCCGTCACCAACGGCTTCAAGTCGCAGGGAACCCCCACCATCAACTACGCCAACTGCTGGGCACATACCAACTCAACCACCACGACTGCGATCGCCGGTGGCGGCACTCCCACTGTAACGGGCAAAGGCCACAGCTCGGTCGGACACATCGTGCCGTCCGCCATCACCGGTTACACACCGGCCCCGGTTGGCAACGCCAGCGTGGTCGCCGACCCCTTCGCGACCGTAAGCGCATATGCGGCGGCGCCGGCAGTCTATGCATCGACGTTCACGCCGCCGGTGATTCCCTCGACCTGCACGCAAAACGCGCTGAAGGTGCAGCAAGGTGAAACCACCTTGTGGCCCGGTCGCTATAGCACCAGCCTGACCCTCCTGGCCAACGCAAAGGTTACCTTCAAGCCCGGCGTTTACATCATGGATGGCACGTTGGACTTCAAGTCCGGCGCCAAGGTCACGGGAACCGACGTGCTCTTCTACTTCAGCGGCTCGCAAGCTAAAATGACCATCCAGGGCGGCGGCAATGGTGGACTGGTCAACCTGAAAGGGCGGCAGACGGGCAGCAGCTACGAAGGTTTCCTGATGATTGGCCATCCCGATGCTGGGCGCGACCTGACCTCGAACATTCAGGGCGGCGGTACGTTCGTCATGGAAGGCATGGTCTACCTGCCGACGCAGAACATCCTGATCACGGGCAATGGCTCCGACAGCGCAGCCACGAACGGCAACTCGAACTACTTCAGCATGATTGCCAAGAGCTTCGAATTCCGGGGCAACGGCATGTTCAACCTGAAGAAGCACACCGCCGCGAGCAACATGCCGAACATCATGCCGACGAAGACCGCGATCGAAACGGTCGAGGTCCAACAGATCGAAAGGGTGAAGCTCGTCGCCGAGTGAAGTTCGACCGAGCAGTAAGCCGACAAAAGCAACCGCCGGAGAGAGCCAAGCTCTTTCCGGCGGTTTTCGTTTGGCGACTTGGCAGTCACATCGCGCGCATGCGGTCGAGCGCGCCTTGCAGGATGATGGTGGCCGCCAGCTTGTCGATCACTTCGGCGCGGCGGCGCCGGCTGGCGTCGGCCTCGATCAACATCCGCTCGGCCTCCGCCGTCGTGAGGCGCTCGTCCCACAGCAGGACCGGCATGGGGGAGAGCCGGTTGATGTTGCGCGCGAACGCCCGCGTCGCCTGGCACCGGGGCCCCTCGGTTCCGTCCATGTTGATGGGAAAGCCCAATACGAGCCCGGCGACGCCATGCGCGGCGGCGAGCTCGAAGAGCCGGGCGGCATCGGCCGTGAACTTGGTTCGCCGGATCGTCTCCAGCGGGGAGGCGATCATGCGGGTCACATCGCACAGCGCCACGCCGATCGTCTTGGTGCCGAGGTCGAGCCCGAACAGCTGCTCGGAGGCGGTAAACAGCGCCTTGAACGCTGAAATATCGCTATAGGTTTCACCCAACGCCCTACTCCTGGCCAATACCTGACATCTAGCATGTCTCGACGTGGAAGAGGCAGGACCTCGACATGGCAGAAACGCGGTCTCGACATGGTCGAGACTTACACTCGACATGGTCGAATCGTGCACGACACGTACAAGGGCCCGCCGCCGGCTTTAACCCTGCCACTGCATCGCACGGATTTGAGTTGATCGCGCGCGCGGCATGGCGACACTTAGGACGGATCGCAAAATAGCTGAATCGTGATCTGTGTGCGTGCGACCGTGTGACTCGGCAGCGCGGGATTCCTTGTCCCGGCGAACAGTCGTACGCCGTTGCATGATCGACAGACAAGCCATTCGGCAAAGATGGGAAGCCGTCG
>CAMDPA010000576.1 GCA_945903565.1 Devosia equisanguinis
GTATCCAACCCGCGTATCAGAGCTTGCCAACCGACGTCTCCGGCTCCGCCTCCCCTTCTGCGCGATCCTGCCCTACACTATCCGACCGCATCCGCGGCACGGCAGCCAAGCCACGCCCGCACCGCTTGACAAGGGACATCAGAGCCTACGCGCATTTGTCAGCGAGCAAGCTGGTGGTCGGTGGGATGCCGAGGTAGAATCAGGTGCTCCGCGCACTGTTTGGCGTGCGGAGGAAGTGTGAGGCCGTAATGGGTAAGATCATCAAGACCGACGAACTATCCGGATTGCCACTGGAAGAGCGGTTGGAACTCGTCGAGGCCATCTGGGATTCGATCGAGGCCGACGCCGACGGTCTCCCATTTCCCGATTGGCATCGTGACGAACTCGACAAGCGGCTCGCCACGCACGCAGCCGATCCATCCTCGGGAGAAGAGTGGAGTGTGGTCCGCAAGCGAGTACTCGAAGGCCTGCAAAAGAGATGATCGTACTCAAGCCGGAGGCTGCGGTCGATCTTGCGGCGGCTTCCGGCTGGTATGAAGGGAAGCGTCCGGGACTGGGCGTCGAGTTCCTCCTGGAGGCAGATCGCGCCTTCGAGCGGATCGACAATCGCCCTACTGGCTATGCCAGGATTCATGGCGAGCTGCGACGTGCGATTGTCAGGCGGTTTCCGTACGGCGTATTCTTTTTGACTGACGGTCTTGGGCTGGTCACGATATACGCCGTTCTGCATCATCGACGTTCGCCGGCCGAGTGGCAGCGGCGCTATGTCGGATAAAGCCGAAAGGCACCACTTGCATCCAGATAGAGGAGAAGTTCTGATGAAGGTAAAACGCTTCGCAGACGCTAAGACGTACGAGGCCGCCAACCATCGCGGGTATACGTCGTTCGCGCTGATCAACAAGGCCGAGGGCATCAAGAACTTCACGGTTGGGCTCTCGCACTTCCTGCCCGGCGGTGGGGCTGGTCCGGACGCGGGCCCGGTCGAGAAGACGTATACGATCCTGGCCGGCGAGCTGACGGTGATCGTCAACGGCGTCGAGACCGTGCTGGAGCCGATGGATAGCTGCTATATCGCGGCGGGCGAAACCCGCGAGATCATCAACCGCGGCAACGACGTGGTGACGATGCTCGTCGCGGTGGAGATGCCGAAATAGCGGTGTCAGACCCTCCGGGTCTTACACCCTTCGCAACGTCGCGGTTCGCGGCGCGCCTGATCGCAACGTCGGACAAGGTGTCAGACCCGGAGGGTCTGACACCGGCGCACGCGGAGACCATAAGATGACCGACTGGCTCAAGAATCCTGCTTCCCTGTTCGACGTCAGCGGCAAGGTCGCCGTCGTCACCGGCGCATCGGGTGCGTTCGGTGCGCTCGCGGCCAAGGTGCTGGCGGGGGCGGGCGCGAAATTGTTCATCTCCACCGGCAATTCGAAGGAGCTGGAGAAGGTCGCGGGCGAGTGCAAGTTGCTCGGCGCGGAGGTGGATAGTCTCGCGATCCGCACGACCAACGAGGCGAATTGCGGGAAGATCGTGGACGCCGCAGTGAAGCGGTTTGGCCGCGTCGATATTCTCGTCGTTGCGTCGGGCAAGAACGACGTGGCGAAGATCGGCGACATGACGCCGGAGCGGTTCGGCGACGTGATGGACGCCAACGTCACACAGTCCTGGCTGATGGCGCGCGCGGCGGTGAAGCAGCTGCTGGTTCAAGCTGATGGCAGCGGGAAAATCATCCTGATGTCGTCGGCGCGCGGCCTGCTGGGGCATCCCGCGGGCTACACCGCGTATTGCTCGTCGAAGTCCGCCATCGACGGGATGACCAAGGCGCTCGGCTGCGAGTTGGGCCCGACCGGCATCACCGTCAACGCGATCGCGCCGACGGTGTTCCGCTCGCCGCTGACGGCCTGGATGTACGAGGACAACGAGAACGCCACCAACGTGCGCAAGGGTTTCCTGTCGCGCGTGCCGAAGGGCCGCCTGGGCGAGCCGTCGGATCTGGCGGGGCCGCTGCTGTTCCTGGCGTCGCGGGCGTCGGACTTCTATACCGGGCACATCCTTTACGCGGACGGCGGTTATACGGCGGGCTGATTGTTCACCCGCCGCCGCGCGTTGTCGAAGGCGCTCAATAGAGTTCCTTGGGAATTCGCGCGGTGTATTCGGCTTCGTACTTGGCGGCGTAGGCTTCGTCCCCGCCGTCGCGGAAGGCTGCGAAATGGCCGTGGGTTGGTGCGCCCGCTGGCCGGCCCTTGGCGGCCGCCGCCCATAGACCGGAGCGCACGAACGCCTTCGGGCAGTGGCTGAACGCTTCTGTTACCGAGACCACGATCACCGCGCGCGGCAGCTTGCCGTTGGCCTCGCACCGCGCCAACAGCATGGGATCGACGCTGATCTTCGCCAGGCCGTTGACCCGGTAGGTCTCGTTGGCGCCGGGCACGATAAAGATGATGCCGACCTGGGGATTGGCGATGATGTTCTTCATGCCGTCGATGCGGTTGTTGCCGGGCCGGTCGGGGATCAACAGCGTGCGCGCGTCGGCGACCTGGACGAAGCCGGGCGCGTCGCCCTTGGGCGAGCAGTCGATGCCGCCTTCCCCGGCGGTCGCCAAGATCATGAAGGTCGCGTTGGCGATGAACGCCTGCCCCGGCGCGGAGATGTGGTCTGCCACCTTGTTCTGCACCGCCTCGGTCGGCTTCTTGTAGATGCGGTCGAGCCCCTCCAGCGAGGTGATGGCGTACGCGTCGGCGGTGTCGAAGGTATCCACGGGCATCTCCTGTGCAGGTTGGAAGTTGGTACGATACGCCGGCGGCGGCGCGCGGCCAAGACGGTGTTGCCCCGTCGCTTATTGCCGCCCCCGGATCAACCGCAGGGGAATCGCATGAACGAATCTACCCCGCCCCGGTGACGAGGCTTTCGAGGTAGGAGTCGTCCCAGGCGGCGAGGCGGCGTTTGACGCGCATGGAGTGCTTGTCGACCTTGCTTCGCATCAGGTTGCTGGCGATGTGCTTGATCG
>CAMDPA010000577.1 GCA_945903565.1 Devosia equisanguinis
ACGGCTTCCCATCTTTGCCGAATGGCTTGTCTGTCGATCATGCAACGGCGTACGACTGTTCGCCGGGACAAGGAATCCCGCGCTGCCGAGTCACACGGTCGCACGCACACAGATCACGATTCAGCTTTTTTGCGATCCGTCCTTAGGAGAGCTGCCGGGATCGTATCCTTGCTGGTCTTGCAAATCCCAGCAGCACGCGCGGACGAGGTAGCGCAATTCTACGCTGGCAAGACCGTGAACATCATGGTCGGCGTCGAGGCCGGCGGGTTCTACTCGACGTTCGCCGTGATACTTGCGCGGCACATGGGCCGTCACATCCCTGGCCGGCCAAACGTGATCGTCCAGCATATGCCGGGTGCCGGCGGCTCCATTGCCGTCAACTGGGTCTACAACATCGCGGCGAAGGACGGCACGGTTCTGCTCACGCCGGAGGGCTCCCCGCACCTGCGCGTGCCGCTCGGTCTCGACAAGCCGACCTACGACGCGGCGAAGTTCCGTTGGGTCGGCGGCTGGAGCGAGGGGGTCGGCACGATCACGTTGAAGAAGGACATCGCCCCTGTCAGCTCGCTCGATGAAGCCCGCCGAACCGAGGTGATCCTCGGCGCCATCGGCAAGTCCTCCAACACCTACTTGATCCCCGCCTTGATGAACAACACGCTTGGCACCCGTTTCAAGATCATCACTGGTTATCGCGGCGGCGCACCGATCCGCCTAGCCATCGAGAAGGGCGAGGTCCAAGGCTGGGCGGGACAGTGGGAGAGCTGGAAGCAGATGAGCCCCGCCTGGGTGCGCGACGGCAATCTCGTGCATCTTGCCCAACTCGCCAGCAAACCCTCCACCGATCTGGCCGGTGTGCCACTGTTGTCGACATTCGCGCGCGATGCCGAAGAGCGCATCATTTTCACCGCGATCGAAAATGGCATTGCCAGTCGCGCTCTGGTTTTGGCGCCCGGTGTGCCCGAGGCACGCGTCGCCGCAATTGCAAGGGCCTACCACGAAACGCTTCTGGATCCGCAATTCGTGAAGGAGGCGGGCGCGGCCAACTACACGATCGAGCCGATCGCGGGTGAAGCGATCCAAACATTCGTGGAGCAGATCGCCGCACTGCCCCCCGCTACCATCGCCAGGATCAAGAAGGCGATGGAGCTGGACTGAAGGGGCCAGTCCTGCTGTTGGCACAGTGCGGCGGACATGCTTAGTGGCGCGAGAACCAACCCAGCTCGCGAGCGTCATTACTCCATGACCAAGCCAACCCTCTACCAAGCCCTCGCTGAAGCCTTCGTCGCTGAAGGCGTGGACACCCAGTTCGCGCTGATGGGCGATGGCAACATGCACTGGTCGACGGCGCTGGCCGCGCTCGACGTGCAGACGATTCATGTGCGCCACGAGCATTGCGCCGTCGCCGCCGCGATGTCCTACCACCTTGCCACCGGCAAGATCGGCGCGGCTTCCGTCACCTGCGGTCCCGGCTTCACCCAGGTGATGACCGCGCTGCCGGCCGCCGTGCGTGCGCGTATTCCGCTCGTCGTGTTCGCCGGCGAGGCGCCGATCAACGCCAAGTTCTACAACCAGTACATCGATCAGGCCCCGTTCGCGGTCGCGACCGGCGCGCACTACATCGCCGCCCACAGTTTGCCGCGCATTATGGAGTACGTTCGCGAGGCGTTCCACGTCGCCCGGCTCGAGCGCCGTCCCGTGATCCTCGGTGTCCCCTACGACCTTCAGAAGACCGCCTACGACTCCAAGACCAAGTATGCGACCTCGGCGTCCGTACTACCGGACGTAGGCCGCCCCATGCCTGACCCCGCGCTGGTTGCCAAGGTGGTGGAGCGCATCAAGGCAGCCAAGCGGCCGATCGTGTTGGCTGGGCGCGGCGTAACGCGTTCAGATGCCAAGGCCGCGGTCGTCGCAATGGCGGATCGCTGCGGCGCGCTGCTCGCGACGACGCTGCCCGTTCGCGGACTGTTTCACGACCACCCCTATTCGCTCGGCATCACCGGCGGCTACGGCTCCTCGTTGTCGCGCGAGATGTTCGGCCAGGCCGATCTCGTGATCGCCGTCGGCGCGAGCATGTCCTACTACACGGCGGACGGCGGACACCTTTATTCCGACGCCTTCGTCGTACAGATCGACGAGGCCCCGCGCGGTTTGAAGGACGGCATGATGGCCGCCCAGATCTTCCTGCGCGCGGACGCCCGGGTAACCTGCGAAGCGATCACCAAGGCACTCGGCGATGCCGCGCCGACCGCCAATATCCGCACGCCTGACTTGGCCCGTCGCATCGCCACCGAGCCCGCCGACACCGAGCCGTTCCAGATCGCACCGGGCGTGCTCGATCCGCGCAAGGTGGTGGAGGAGCTGGACGCCGCGATCCCCAAGGACTGGGACATCGTCAGCGGCTCCGGCCACCAGGCCTATTTCCTCGCTCACATGCGGGGCCGCTCCGCCGAACGCTTCCTGACCATCCGCGAGTTCGGCGCGATCGGCAACGGCCTCTCCTACGCGCTCGGCGTAGCCGCGGCCAGGCGGCAGGGCCGCAGCGGCAAGATCGTTCTGATCGAAGGCGACGGCGGCCTGTTGATGCACATCCAGGAGCTCGAAACGCTGAAGCGGCATGGGCTTCGCATGTTGATCTGCACCATGAACGACGGTGCGTTCGGCTCCGAGATCCACAAGCTGCGCGCCGATGGTGTCGATGACAGCGGCGCGATCTTCGGCCGGCCGGATTTCGCCGGCATCGCGCGCGGCTTCGGCCATCGCGGCGGCACCGTCACCGCGCATGGCCGCATACCCGCGATGTTCGACGCCTTCGCCGCCCAAGGCGAGAGCGAAGTATGGGACATCCACATTTCCGACCAAGTCACCGCTCCCAGCATGCGCAAAACCATCAGCCGCGGCCACGGGAAGATGTGAGAATAGGTGTCAGACCCTCCGGGTCTGACACCATGCGCAACATCGGCGATTGGATAGGGATTTGTGCTGCACCGTCGCAGATCGGTG